>CAMRBW010000148.1 GCA_947040555.1 uncultured Oceanospirillales bacterium
CCCTCGACCACAGGAGTCACAATCCTGGGCTCTACCAACTGAGCTACGCCCACCACAATTCTTTCTTTGTCAGCCTTTTTGCTGACGGCCCGAATCATACTGATCCCGACAAAACTTGCAAGTCCCTTCGAGCAAGAGATCACTTTTTGAACACTGGTAAGATAAAACTCACACAACGACAGGGCATACCCTTAAAAGAGATACATCTTGAACTTAAAGATGGCGCACCCGGCAGGATTCGAACCTGCGACCAATGGCTTAGAAGGCCATTGCTCTATCCGACTGAGCTACGGGCGCTAAAAACCTAAAACCTGGTCGGGGTAGAGAGATTCGAACTCCCGACATCCTGCTCCCAAAGCAGGCGCGCTACCAGACTGCGCTATACCCCGACATATCGTCTGGCTCAGCCAGCGACGCGGCGAATATTACTGTGACGAAGTGGCTGCGTCAACGGCTAAATCATTCATTTAAAACAGACTCGCGGGGACAAGTAACATAATACCCTTCATAATACGCCCCTTTTCCCCCACCGGTAGTCCGTATTATGTCTCTTGAACAAACCCTTCGCACTCGCAGCGACAATAAATGCGAGCTGTGCACCAGCGAGAACAATCTCTCTGCTTATGAGGTCTCTCCCTCGGATGGCACGGCGGAGCAGAGCCTGCTGGTCTGTGACACCTGCCTGAACCAGATTAACAGCGATCAGCTCGACGAAAAACACTGGCACTGTCTGCGGGACAGCATGTGGAACCCTAACACTGTCGTCCAGGTACAGTCCTGGCGCCTGTTGAAACAATTGGGCTGGTCCGATCTGGTTGATATGATCTACTTCGATGATGAGACTTTGAGCTGGGCCGAGGCTGGTCTTACCTCATCCGACGATGACAATGCGCCAACACTCGACGCCAATGGTGTCCAGCTGCTTGCAGGTGACACGGTCACCATTATTAAGGATCTGGTAGTGAAAGGTGCCGGGTTCACCGCCAAGCGTGGCACGGCGGTACGCAACATTTCTCTGACCAGCAACCCTGAGCATATAGAAGGTCGTGTCAACGGTACCCGTATTGTGCTACTGAGTTGCTACCTGAAAAAGTCCAACTAAACCTGACCTTTGTTGCATAAAAAAGGCTGCCTGAAGAGCAGCCTTTTTTATGCAACAAGTGAAAGTGGGACACTCTGACTGAGTGTTTATTTCGTTACCTTTGCTGCCTGATACTTTCCTGATATTGGCACCCCTCCTACAGAAGCAGCAGACTGACTTTCTTTTAAATTGCAGCTAGACGGAAGATAATTAGCCGATATCTCACTCTTACCCAAGAAACCTCCCCTAGCACAATACCACTCAAGAGATCCATCTTCGACATTAGGAAACAATCTGATCATGTTGTTGGCACCAGCATCAACTTGGGTACCGTAGGCAATCTGAATCTCGCCGGCAGGCCCAACAGTAATCCCGGTAACAGCATTACCCGTGATACTCGCGGGCAAACCAGCCTCAGCATTCGAACTGGGCAGCGTCCCTTTCGTAGCATAATACTCAGAGACCGCCACCTTTGCTGCCTGCGCCAGAACCAGCCCTTCAGCCACATGTGCCCGCTTGGTGTAATTTTGATACGATGGATAAGCAATTGCACTCAATATCCCTATGATTGCAACAACAATCATTAGCTCAATAAGGGTAAAACCCCTGCTCCCGATTCTTCTACTAACAGCGATCATCGCTCTCTCCTTGATACGATAAAATCAATAACAGCTTAGACCACCAGCCATCACTTAGCGAGGAAGTTCCCGACAGTTCTGCGCCGTCGCTGCCTGCCTCCCTGTGAGTAGATAGGAGCAGATGGGAGCAGATGGGAGCAGATGGGAGTAAATGGTTTCTCCGTGCCGATTTTTCCTCAGGCCATAAATCGTTGCCGACGCTGCCGATACTCGTCAATCATGGCATCTATATCACTTTGTACATATTCGCGAAGACTGGACAGCACCATGGCTTTCTCGCCGGTACCAACGATCTCTCCCTGATCCTTGAACGTAAACCGCAGGGTAACATTACCACGCCGTCCCACCACCAATAGCTCGGAACCTGCCGACTCCAATACGGGATCAACCAGATCGGTGGTCTGCAAATCAACAGACATACTCTCATAAATAACCAGAGGACGGGCGGGGTTGACCATAACCCCCTGATTTTTCATCAGTGGTACCAGCAGATGCGGGAAATTTTCACCTGAAAACGAGACATAGCGACGAATCAAGCGTTCAATGACTGCAGAGTCAGTCATCTTCTCTCCCTGACTTTCGTACTTCAGGTACTCACGCCCTTTGCTATCCACCAGCACACCGCACTGAGCACCCGGCGGCCCTTCCGTTTCTGTCAGACGTAATTCGACACCATCACTGACCATGCCACTGAAGTGTACTTTCAGCTTTGCTGCTATACCGCGTTCGCACAGTATGCGGGCAAACAGCAGATCTCCGGGCACGCAAAAACGTTTACTGTCTTCGTCGTGTATTGGATTAAAGTCGTTGGCAACCTGTTTGGCAAAACGGCTGGCCTGCTTACGGGTAAAAGAAAAAGAACCCTGACGATGGGCAGTACAATAAGGATCAATAAACATACAGAGTAAGTAAGGGAGTGTCCCCTATGAACCTTCAGGTTGTTTCGGAATTCTAGAATCATAATCCAGAACTGTGTAACCGCTATAAGTAAAAACGTAGCTTTTTGTTCTTCCCGTCCAGCGGTTCTGGTCTACCCTGACTTCACGGGAAAAAACGGAACCCAAACCAGGGAGGTTCCTCTTGCTGGCTAAAAGAACCCCCGTTTCATGGCGCAAGCACAAAATAAAAACCAAACAAAAAGCGCACAAGGCGCTTTTTGTTTAACGCGTAACAATCTCAGCGTTCAATCCGCCAGGTAGTTCCCTCACGGGAATCCTGCAGAATCACGCCTTTTTCAGCCAGCTCTTCACGCACACGATCAGCCCCGGCAAAGTCTTTTTCCGCCTTGGCTGCTTTGCGTTTCTCGATCATGGCCAGAATCCAGGCTTCATCCACATCGGCACCGGACTTCAGAAACGCCTCAGGGTTGTCCTGCAAAATACCGAGCAGGCCACCCAACTGCCTGACCAGAGCACCGAGAGCCATCGCATTATCAGCCTGCTCTGCCCGCGCCTTGTTCAAGGTACGCACCAGTTCGAACAGGACACCCAGCGCTTCCGGCGTATTAAAGTCGTCGTCCATCGCTGCGTAGAAACGGGTTTCGAACCCGGTACCCTGCTCTGGCGCAACACCCTCCAGCTTCAAACCGTCAAGGGAGGTGTAGAGGCGCTTCAAACGTACAGCCGCCTCCTTCAAGCTATCCTCGGAGTAATTGATAGGGCTACGGTACTGGCTGGAGATCAGGAAGTAACGTACGACTTCTGCCGGATATTTCTCCAGCACCTCCCGAATGGTAAAGAAGTTACCCAGACTCTTGGACATCTTCTCGTTATCCACCCGCACCGCCCCGGCGTGCATCCAGGTGTTCACGAAGGTTTTACCGTTGGCCGCCTCACTCTGGGCGATCTCGTTCTCATGGTGGGGGAACTTCAGGTCCGGACCACCGCCGTGGATATCGAAAGTCTCACCCAGGCAGCCCTTGCACATGGCGGAACACTCGATGTGCCAGCCGGGACGACCATTACCCCAGGGGGATTCCCAGAAAGGCTCGCCCTCTTTCGCCCCTTTCCAGAGTACGAAGTCCAGCGGATCTTCCTTCATCTCCTCAACGTCGATACGGGCACCGGCCTGCAACTCTTCCAGCACCTTGCCAGACAGTTTGCCGTAGCCTTCAAACCTGGCCACCCGGTAATAAACGTCACCGTTACCTGGCGCATAGGCGTAGCCCTTGTCGATCAGAGTCACGATCATCGCCTTCATCTCTTCGATGAACTCGGTCGCCTTGGGCTCCATCTCCGGCAGCAGTACACCCAGCTCACCGGAGTCTTTGTGCATCTCGGCGATCATACGCTCAGTCAGGACGGTAAAGGTTTCACCATTGTCGTTGGCACGACGGATGATCTTGTCATCCACATCGGTGATATTGCGTACATAGGTCACCTTATAGCCCTTGGCACGCAGGTAACGGGTCACCACATCAAAGGCCACCAGCACGCGCGCATGACCGATATGACACAGGTCGTATACGGTCATACCGCACACATACATGCGCACTTCGCCCTCGTTGATCGGCGTGAAGAGATCCTTCTTGCGGGTCAGAGTGTTGTAAATCTGTAACACGTCAGTGTCCTTCTTTCATGGAAATGCAGCCCTCACTTTCATCGTTCAGCGGGGTCAGCATTTCCCGCTTATGACTGTTTGTTATCAGACTTTGGCAGCCCAGGTGTCTTTCAGGCCGATGGTCAGGTTGAAAACCGGACGCTCCGTCGTGTGGTCGTAACGATCCGCCACAAAGTAACCTTCCCGCTCAAACTGAAATTTCTGCTCCGGCTCAGCATGGGCCAGCGACGGTTCAACCCACGCCGTCTTCACACTTATGGAGTCAGGATTGATGTGGGTGAGAAAATCCTCATCACCACGATCAGGAGCCTCATGGTTGAACAGACGATCATACATGCGCAGTTCCGCCTGCTTGCCATGGCTGGCGGATACCCAGTGGATCACACCACGCGGCCTGATATCTTCCGGTGGGTTCTCGCCCACTGTGCCTGGCACGTAGCTACAGCGGATCTCAATAATCTCGCCATTGTCGTCTTTAATCGTCTCTTCGTGTTTGATCACGTAGGTACTGCGCAAACGGACATATTCGCCAGTCACCAGTCGCTTATACTTCTTGCGGGACTGGGTGTTGTCCTCGCTAAAATCGGAGCGATCGATATAGATCTCACGGGTAAACGGCAGCACCCGCTCGCCCAGTTCCGGCTTGTTGGGATGGGCAGCCGCTTTCATCTCCTGAACTTCGTCGTCTGCCATATTGGTGATCACCACCTTCAGCGGATCGAGCACCGCCATGGCACGGGCAGCGTTATTATTCAGGTCGTCACGAATCGCAAATTCCAGCATGGAGAAGTCGGCAATACCATCGGTACGGCTCACACCCACCATCTCGGAGAACTTGCGAATAGACACAGCGGTAAAACCACGGCGACGCATACCAGACACAGTCGGCATACGCGGATCATCCCAGCCATCCACCAGCTTCTCATCCACCAGCCGCTTCAGCTTGCGCTTGGAGGTGACCACATAGTTCAGGTTGGTACGGGCGAACTCATACTGGCGAGGGCGAGCCGGTACTGGCAAGTTGTCCAGGAACCATTCGTACAGGGGTTTGTGGTCTTCAAACTCCAGAGTACAGATGGAGTGAGTGATACCCTCAATAGCGTCTTCCTGACCGTGGGCAAAGTCGTAGCTCGGGTAGATGCACCATTTGTCGCCGGTCTGGTGGTGAGCCACTTTACGGATGCGGTACAGCACCGGATCACGCATATTCATATTGCCGCTCAGCATGTCGATCCTGGCACGCAGACATGCTTTACCTTCGTCGTACATCCCTGCCCGCATATTTTCAAACTCGCGAAGATTCTCTTCGACCGAAGCGTTACGGGTCGGACTATCGACACCGGGCTTGTTAAAATTGCCACGGGTCTCACGCATGGTCTCCGCATCCTGGAAGTCCACATAGGCTTTGCCTCCGCAGATCAGGTGCAGCGCCCACTCGTAGAAGCTATCAAAATAGCTGGAGGCGTAACGGACATTACCGGTCCAGTTAAAGCCCAGCCACTTAACGTCTTCCTGAATGGCGTCAACGTAGACCTGCTCTTCCTTCTCCGGATTGGTATCGTCGAAGCGGAGGTTACACTCACCATTGTACTTCTCAGCCAGACCGAAATTCAGGCAGATGGAGGTGGCATGACCGATATGCAGAAAGCCGTTCGGCTCCGGAGGGAAACGGGTAATAATCTTGCCACCAGGCACCTTACCTTCAGCAAGGTCACGCTCAATAATCTGCTCCAGAAAATTTCTGGGCTTTTCGGCAGCTGTGTTCACGTTGCGGGATTCGTCTGTATTGCTCATGGATGATGGCCCGGGCGCAGTCTGAAAAGGGAACCGGTGCAATGCCGGCGGTATATGCAGCATATAAAAATTCAACGGCGGAGATTATCACTATCAGCAAAATAGGTACAATTTCCGCGGCCCAGACCGCACTCTTTTGTAGGCCCACTCCTCTCCGAGAGGGGCTCACCGATGGATTGATCACATGTTATTTTGCTTCCTTGATCCTGGTACTTAGCTTTATAAAGTAGTAACACGCTCCCAGGCTGAGAATAATGCCACCCAAACCGATGACCGCAATGGGATCATATTTTTCCAGATCCAACAGAATCACCTTCCGTGACACCGCGATAACGGCGACCAGAAGAACGACCTCGGCATGGATAATGTTTTTCTTGAAATACATCTCCACCGTTTCCATGAGCTCAAATCCAATCAAAATCATGAAAACAAAGCCAAACACCTTAAACAGCTCATTGATATCCAGAAAAAACATACCATTTTTGGTATCAAACACCTCTCTCAGAATAAGAAACGTGAGTTCAACAACGGAAGCAGCAATAACCACGGCCATTAATAACAGTACAAAAAGTGACATCCACTTTTTCATCACATTGATTGATGAAATAGCCTTATTGATATCGATCAACTACAGATTCCTTATCTTTTCTTTTACTACACAAGCAGCCATGAGCGATATAAAAAGCCATGAGCGATATAAAAAGCCATGAGCGATATAAAAAGCCATGAG
>CAMRBW010000149.1 GCA_947040555.1 uncultured Oceanospirillales bacterium
GTCGTTGTAGCCGTTGTCGTCATTGTTGTTGGCGTAGTCGTCGTTGTAGCCGTTGTCGTCATTGTTGTTGGCGTAGTCGTCGTAGTAGCCGTTGTCGTCATTGTTGTTGGCGTAGTCGTCGTAGTAGCCGTTGGCGTCATTGTTGTTGGCGTAGTCGTCGTTGTAGCCGTTGTCGTCATTGTTGTTGGCGTAGTCGTCGTTGTAGCCGTTGGCGTCATTGTTGTTGGCATAGTCGTCGTTGTAGCCGTTGTCGTCATTGTTGTTGGCGTAGTCGTCGTAGTGCGGCGCAGATTGAGCAGATAGTTCTGTTTTTTCTGGAGTCTTGTCATCATGCAGGCTGGCAAAGGTCCCTTGCAGAGCATCGCGTTTGACTGAAATCTGCTCCAGCTGTTCAGCATAGGGTTGTCCTGGTCCGGGGCTGCAGAGCCAATCTTGATGAAGATTGGCGAAACACTCCCAACTGGAGGAGTAAGCCCATGGATCTGAAGCTTCTGACCTGACAGGCACAAGCGATCCCGTGCCCAAGGCAATGGTTATACCAAGTGCAAGAAGATTAGGCCGATAACCTTTGCGCTCGTTCATTGAATGTTTCCATAGCAGCACCCTCAAATTTGGTTATCGGCCAAACCTTTATCATGGATATGCCCATATTTTTATTTTTCTTGGGGGCATCTCTTCTGTCTGTTTTGAGCCAGAAATTATCGGACTATGGGCGTATATTTTTCATTGCTCAGGCACGCAGCATGTTGAGATAGGATGGCAGAGGAGACTCTGTAGAGCGTCGGACAACAAGTGAAGCGCCACACTTTTTGGCCAGACGTTGCAGTTCACCGGTGAGTCTTTGGCCAACGCCCCGGTTTCTGGTGATTTTACGAACATTCAGCCACTCCAGTTCCCACGCTATTTTCGTCTCAGAGACTGTGGGGGAAATAATGGCGGCAGCCAGCAGGCGATCATTGAACCGGGCTGCATACAGGTGCAGTTGTGCATCGGCAAGTGTTCGGGATAACCACTCTTCTGCGATGGCTTCGGTGGTTAGCCATTTGGGCGCATCGTTGTAGATTTTAATCAGATCGGCGTGGTCGGCGGCGGTTGGCGTTTTGATGGATTCAACGATAACGGGCATAGAGAGAATTCTTCCATAAGGCTTGACCCGCGGAATAATAAATCGCCATTCGGGAATAACAAGCTTCGGTAAAAGAGATAGACCATCGTCACCCCCACGAGGACAGGAGTGACGAGGCTTGGTGGCGCTTTATTTTGAGGATATTCAGGAATGGATATGCTCTGTTTTATTCTTCAGCACGGGCTGCAACCGGCTCGGCAGAGGGCTTACTTCAAAGATGTCATCACCAAATGTGGTTTTATGGAGCGTCACTTTGATCTCTCTCTGGCGCTCATTATTGTAGTGACCATCCAGTAACAGGCGGCCACGCCCCAGTCGTGCCAGCATCAAGGCCTGACTGGTGGCGGCATCAATAAGAGAGGGGTGCTCACTGCCAGGGGTCTGGGGTTGAATGGTGGAGATCCCGAGCTCAACTTCGAAGCTGACACCATCGTTCTCTTTTGCCTGATGAAGCAGCTCTTGTACAAGCTGGGCGCAACAGATGGCCTGGAAAATGGTCTGATTGATGCCGGGCTGCGTTGAGATGGCGATATAGGCGTTGCCTTCGGCGGAGTACTGAAGTTCACCATTATGCCGCTTTGCGGCATAGGCAATGAAAGGGAGCTGCTTTTCCATCAGAGTGATAAGGGCTGCCTGGTTCAGGCTGCGGTGCAGGTCATGGAGATTGCTCAACCGTATTGCCAGGATAATGCTCTTTTCTGGCTCTTCAGCCTCGACGGGCCCAACAATAGGCTCCTCTATGATTGCCACCGGTTCCGGATGGAGTTCCGGCAGAGGTTCTGGAGAGAGAGTGACAATCGCCTCTTCA
Source organism: uncultured Oceanospirillales bacterium (assembly GCA_947040555.1). Classification (GTDB taxonomy): domain Bacteria; phylum Pseudomonadota; class Gammaproteobacteria; order Pseudomonadales; family Endozoicomonadaceae; genus Sansalvadorimonas. Next base: position 1,935 of record CAMRBW010000149.1, read on the forward strand.
CAGGCGGGCTCCTGGTGAGGTTTTTGTGAAGATGCCTGTGAGAACTCTTGCGCAATGAGATAGTCCAGCTGAGCGCTAAGTTGTGTGATTTCATTTTTGACCTTTGCGCCATAGGCGATATGCCCCTTAGCCATACCCTGCAGCTGGCGAACCGCACGAGCCAGAATCCGCTGGCGTTTTTTCGCGTAGATCCACACCATCACAATACCGATCAAGCCCAGCACGGCGATGCCCAATAGCACCCAGTACAATTGTTGATCGGGGTATTTTAGATGGACCTTTTTAAGTTCGAGTTGCAGCTCTCCAACGATAACGTTCTGGTAATCAATTTGAGCAGAGAAGAGCGCGTAGTTTTTGCTAGCGTCATAATCTTTCGATTCGGTACTGGCAATGGGTTTGTCATCAATGTTGTAGATAGTGGCACGGGTGACCATCTCGGACAGGGTGAGCTGACTCAAGATAACGTTCAGACTCAAGTGGTCGCCGGCAACCAGAGAGTCACGGGCGGCTGTAGCGGTCTGTTCGACCAAAATATTGCCCAGTTTCTGGAACTGCTGTTCAGAAACCTGGGTGATTTTCCAAATCGAAACCGCACTGGTGAGGCAGAGATAAAAGAGCAGAATGCCGCCGAGCAGAAGCGGAATCTGGAGGCTGATGCTTAAGGATGATTTTTTTACGGGTTGTGGATGTTTAAGGTTGTCCATAAAGTATCCGAATGCTGCTTAACATATGAGTGTGCAGGAGCCTGCAGACAAACAGGTCTGACAGCCGATAGAATAAAAAATTTTGCACAAGTAGATGGGGGGTCATGGTGAATAAGTCGGGATGGGACCGTTACAGGATGACACTGCTTGCCCGCCAAATAACTGCTGAAAAGATTTCATCTGTGACCACATTAGCAGGTACTTATGATCTTCGTATTAAAGAGCGGATTCAGCTCCCCGCGTCCTCGTCCCGCTGCATCGCCTTTTCTGCCTGTGGAGCCCTGTCTGATCCCGCCGCACTGAAAGCAGATTTTCTGCGGCTTTCCTCTGAGCAGGATATGGACATCATACTGCAAAGGGAGGAAGCCTTTAGCTGTAATTATCGGTTAGCCGTTTTTGATATGGATTCCACGTTAATAGAGGAAGAAGTCATTGATGAGCTGGCTGTCGAGGCCGGTGTTGGTGATCAGGTTGCCGCTATAACTGAGCAGGCCATGCAGGGCAAAATTGATTTTCAGGAGAGTTTTCGCCGTCGTCTGGTTTTGCTGAAAGGGCTGGAAGAGTCGGCCCTGGAAAGGGTCGGCCAAAGGCTGGTTCTTACCGAAGGCGCAGAACGCCTTATGCAGACCCTGCGAATGCGGGGTATCAAGACCGCTATTGTTTCCGGAGGCTTCTCCTGGTTCGCCAGCAGGCTGCAACAGCAGCTGGCCATGGATTATATCTATGCCAATGAGTTGCAGATTGTGGATGGTCGGGTAACCGGTGAGGTCAGGGGCAGTATTATTGATGGGCAGCGTAAGGCTGACCTGCTCAAAGAGATCGCCGCCAGGGAAGATATTCCGTTAGCGCAGGTTATTGCTGTCGGGGATGGTGCCAATGATTTGAACATGTTGGCGGAGGCCGGTTTGGGCATCGCTTTTCGGGCAAAGCCGCTGGTTCGTCATAGCGCCCAGCATGCGATATCTACTCTTGGGCTCGACGCTATTGTCTATCTGTTAGCCTGAGCAGGCCGGAGCATCAGGGATAATAGGGGGAACTGTGATTTTACAGGGCATACCAGCCATTTCCCGAGCCAGCTTCGGAACAAGATAGCCTGAACTACGCCGAGCCATTTCGCCCATAATCGCCCTGGCGTGATCTTCATCGACATCAAAATGCGCGGCGCCCTGAACCTTGTCGAACAAATGCAGGTAGTAAGGCATAACATGACTGCTGAACAATTTTTCGCTGAGTTCGATCAGTGCATCCGCATTGTCGTTGATACCCCGCAATAGAGTACTTTGATTGAGCAGTTGTACGCCATGTTGATGTAGTCGTTTTGTGACGTCGGTAACATGGTCGTCAATTTCATGGGGGTGATTGCTGTGCAGGACGACGATGGGCTGCAGCCGTGTGCCGGTTAACCACTTCAGCAGGGTGTCGGTCACTCGCTGTGGAATCATAATTGGCAGTCGCGTGTGGATGCGTAGTCGTTGCAGATGGGGAATTTTGGCCAGTTGCTCGATAATCCATGCTAACCGCTGGTCGTTTTGCGCCAGCGGATCACCACCGCTGAGGATAATCTCTTTCAGGCTGGTGTCCTGGCGGATGTACTCCAGTGCCGATTGCCACTCTTCTTTATTGAGTGTGTTGTCCTCATAAGGAAAGTGTCGGCGGAAACAGAACCGGCAGTTTACGGCGCATAGCTGGCCGGGCATCAGCAATAATCGACCATGATATTTGTGGATAATGCCGCGGTGACTGTTTTTGGGTTGTTCGCCCAATGGGTCCAGAGTGAAACCGGGCATTTCATCAAGCTCAGCCTGAATGGGGAGAACTTGTCGGAGCAACGGATCGTTGGGGTTGCCCCGCTCCATACGTGCTATAAATGTGCGAGGAACCCGTATCTGAAAACTTTGGCTGCCAGCAATAGCTCCGGGCAGCAGGGCAGGATCAAGATCCAGAATCTCCAGCAGCTCTTGCGGGCTGGTAACGGATTGACTGAGAACTTCCTGCCATGATTGCACAGGTTTTTGATAAATGTTGATGTTATTGGTCTGCAAAGACTTGGCTGAACGGGTTATCATAGAGGGCTTTTAAACTTTTTGGTGTATACAAATGGCAAGTTACGCGACTAACGAGTTTCGCTCCGGCCTCAAGGTCATGCTGGAAGGCGACCCTTGCGCGATTCTGGAAAACGAATTTGTAAAACCTGGTAAAGGTCAGGCTTTCAGCCGTGTTCGTCTGCGCAACCTGATTACCAACCGTGTGTGGGAGCGTACCTTTAAGTCTGGTGACTCTCTGGAAGCGGCGGATGTCATGGATTATGACATGGAATATCTCTACACCGATGGAGAGTTCTACCACTTTATGATGACTGACGACTCCTTCGAACAGCACGCTGCCAGTAAGGATACGGTTGGTGAAACCATCAACTGGCTCAAGGAGCAGGAAGTATACACCGTTACTCTGTACAACGGGTCGCCACTTTCTGTAACTGCGCCTAACTTCGTACTGCTGGCTGTTGCCCAGACTGATCCAGGCCTGAAGGGCGACACCGCTACCGGTGGTTCCAAGCCTGCGACTCTGGCCACCGGCGCTGTGGTGAAAGTGCCTCTGTTCATCACTGAAGGTGAAGTTCTGAAGATCGATACCCGCACCGGTGAGTATGTTGGTCGTCAGAAGTAAGCATTTATAAAGATGCTGACAAAGCCCGGTTCGCCGGGCTTTGTGCGTTTTGGCATTGAAGCAGCAACAGGAGTGCATGATGAGCGATGATCTTTGGCAGCCTTCAGCGCCACAACGGAACCTGCGTCGGCGGGGAGAGATTCTGCGTGGTATTCGCGAGTACTTCTATAAGGAAGGCGTTCTGGAGGTGGAAACCCCCATGCTCTCTCGCCATGCTACGGTCGATCCACATATAGATAGCTTTCAGACGCTCTACCGTCCGCTCGGCACCCATGTAAAGGAGCCGCTGTTTCTGCATACCTCGCCGGAGTTTCCCATGAAGCGTCTGCTGGCGGCAGGCAGTGGTGATATCTACTTTCTCGGGCGGGTGTTTCGTAATGGAGAGGCTGGTGGTCGTCACAATCCGGAGTTCACCATGCTGGAGTGGTACCGGGTGGGTATTGATCATCACCGGTTAATGGATGATGTGACCAGGGTTCTTCAGGCGGTTACCGATTTTGAGGAAGCCGGGCGTTTCAGCTATCGGGAGCTGTTTGAACAGGCGTTGGGTATTGATCCCCACGAAGCCTCTGACGATGACCTTCTTCAGCTCGTTCATTTCCATATAGATAGTGGCTTGACCGAGCTGAGCCGTAATGACTATCTGGATTTGCTGTTTAGTACCTGTATCGAGCCCAGGCTGGGGAGTCGGGATGGTGAAAAGATCGCAGGTGTTTATGTCTATGATTATCCGGCTTCCATGTCGGCGCTTTCCCGTTTGCAGGTTAATGAGCAGGGTCAGACCGTCGCGGCCCGTTTTGAGTTGTTTGTAAATGGTTATGAGCTGGCCAATGGCTATCACGAGCTGGCCGATGGTGAGGAGCAGCGCACTCGCTTTGAGAAAGACCGGCAGGAGCGGGAGCAGCTTGGTAAGCCACTTTATCCCTACGATCAAAATCTGGTGAGTGCTTTGGCGCATGGCTTTCCGGATTGTGCCGGTGTTGCCATGGGTATTGATCGCCTTCATATGCTGATTGCCAATACCCGAGCGATTCGGGATGTTGTCCCCTTCGACTTTGAAAGAGCCTAACCAAGGTAGTGAATTCATACAGTTAGTGCTCCCTGCTCGGGAGAACCTTCTAAAAGGGGTGTGATTATTAGGTATAAAAACCTAGCTTGTGGGGGTTGTGAATGGCGTCATGAAACGTATAATGCGGCGCTCTCCTTGCTGAGCAGGGAACGGAGCTTGAAGAAAGCAGCGACCGGCGGTCGTCAGTGTGAAAAGAAATTTGAAACACTGGTTGACAAGACGCCACATTGTTGTAGAATGCGCTCCTCGTTGTCACCGGTTAAACACCTTGGCAGCAATGCTGATCGGATAGCTTAACAGCTTCCACTCTCAACAAAACGGGAGATGTCAGCCACTTACCACAAAATGCGATGGTAAGTGTTCTTTAAAAAAGAAATCAGACAATTCGTGTGGGCGCTTGCCTGGTGAG
>CAMRBW010000150.1 GCA_947040555.1 uncultured Oceanospirillales bacterium
AGGCCGCCATTTTACCGATGGCCCGTTCGGTGTCAAGTGATTTGTTTTCGCTAACCTTCGAAGAAATCATTCTTTCGAATCAGCCAGCAATCTCTCGACAACATCGTCACGACATTTGCCGGTGACAACGAGGAGCGCATTCTACGTTTTTAGAGCGTTCTGTCAATAGGAAAACGAAAATCCTTTTGTTCTATTTGCTGTAAACAGAAACGCCGACTTTCGTCGGCGCTATATAAAGGAGGCAACGATCGCGAATTAAACGCGCTCGAAAAGCTGATGCTTTTTCTTGCCCATCTTCACCAGGAAGAAACGACCATACATGGCCTTGTCCCCAGCGAAGGATTCCGCCAGTTGCATATTGTCTTCCATGGCCTTGGCTTCACCATTAATAGTGAGACCACCACGAGCCAGTGCATCTTTAATCTGCTTACCCTGCGCCACACCACTTTCCACCAGAAACTGATTGAGGGATTTATCGATCAGTTCAGCATCAGAAAATTGAGTGCAAGGCAGGCCATCCAGACTCAGCTGTTCCAGTTCAGATTCAGACAACTTATTCAGATCACCAGAGAACAGCGCCTCAGTAATACGCATCGCAGAAGCCAAACCTTCTTCACCGTGAACCATACGAGTGGCTTCACGGGCCAGAATGGATTGCGCTTCTGGTCTGCCTTCACGCTCGACATCGGCCTGCTCGATTGCGTTAATCTCTGCAACCGGCAGGAAGGTGAAGAACTTCAGGAAGCGATAAACATCAGCATCCGCCGTGTTTAACCAGAATTGATAGAAGGCATACTGGGATGTCTTCGCAGGATCCAGCCAAACGGCACCACCTTCAGTCTTACCGAATTTGGTACCGTCGGATTTAGTGATCAGAGGCACTGTCAGACCGAAAGTCTGTGCCTTGTTCTGACGGCGAGCCAAATCGATACCGCCAACAATGTTACCCCACTGATCGGAACCACCGACCTGAAGGGTACAGTCGTAACGACGGTTCAACTCAGCAAAGTCCATACCCTGGAGCAGGGCGTAGGAGAACTCAGTAAAAGAGATACCCTGATCTTCACGGTTGATGCGCTGCTGAACAGACTCTTTTTTGATCATCTGGTTCACAGAGAAGTGCTTGCCAACTTCACGCAGGAAGTCGAGGGCACTCAGGTTGCCGGTCCAATCCAGATTGTTGGCAACGATGGCGGAGTTCTCGCCACAGTCAAAGTCAATAAACTGACTCACCTGACTTTTGATCTTGTCAACCCAGCCTGCAACCACATCCGAGGTATTCAACTGGCGCTCGGCGGCCTTGAAACTTGGATCACCAATCAGACCGGTTGCGCCACCGACCAGTGCAACAGGACGATGACCAGCCTGCTGAAAACGCTTCAGCACCAACAGCGGAACCAGGTGACCAAGATGCAGGCTGTCTGCGGTCGGATCGAAACCACAATAAAGTGTGCGTGACCCTTCAGCAATGTGAGACACCAGCTCGTCTTCTGCCGTGACTTGATTAACCAAGCCACGCTGTTGCAGATCTTCCAATAACGGTATTTGGCCGCCAGACATAGTTAATTACCTGTATCCACTACGGAATGCAAAATTCAAAAGCGCAAACATACCGGATGTCCGAAAAAAGACAACCTCTTGGCTAATCTATTGATCGACAAACTATTGCGTATAAACCGATACAGAGTTCTGGCAAAGATATCGGTATTTCAATGCCACATAAAAATTTATAATGTATTCTTATTTTAAACCTTTTGTTTATATAAACTGGCAATTTCCGGTTCTGGGATGAATACAATAAAACAAGCACTCGAATTCATTACACGTTTTCCTCGCAAGCATGGTCTGGCGATTCTTGGCACGACAGCGGTGGTCGCAGCAGGTTTGATTGTCCTGCCTGACGAAATGTACGATACCTCCAGCAGGACCACCACAGGGGAGCAGACGGTGGTCTTTGACAATAACGTCCTCGCTCACGCTACAGATATTGAACCGTCTCTGGAAACTGTTTTCCCTGAGCCGGCGGAATCTGCATTGATGCTTGAGCCTGAGATTGACCCCGCACTCAATGCTCTCCGCCCGGACGACTCTCTCGAGCCGGAATCTGAGCTCAATGCTCTCCGGGACGACGCCTCTGAACAGGAACCTGAACTCAACATTCTTCAAATCGAAGACATTTCTGAAGCTGAGGCCAAGCTTGATACTCTGCGTCAAAATAATGCTTTTGAGCCCGAGATCAGTATTTTTGAACGGGAAGATGAATCCGGGTCTGAGCTACTACAACAGCCCACTATCTTGTGGGAAAGCATCACCATCCGTTCGGGAGATACCCTGTCGTCCATTTTTTCCCGTAACCAGATCGGCGCTACCGCTTTACATGAGATCCTGCGTACCAGTCATGGTGCCATGCTGGCGAAGATACAGCCTGGGCAGATCATCAAACTCGGTATGCTGAATGGCAAACTCCAAGCCCTTCAATATCAGCGCACCAAGCTGGAAAAGATCGAATATACGCGCACGGAGAGTGGTTTTTTATCGACAAAAATAACCCGTGCGCCGGATATTCGGCATGTCCAGACCTCTGGCATCATTGAAAACTCACTCTTCATCGCGGCCACAAACGCCGGACTGACGGATAATATGACCATGCAACTTGTCGACATCTTTGGTTGGGATGTCGACTTTGTCATGGACATACGGGAAGGAGACAGCTTCAACCTCGTCTATGAAGAGAAGTATCTGGACAACAAAAAGATCGGCTACGGCGATATTCTGGCTGCAACATTCACCAACCGGGATCAGACGCTGGAAGCTATTCGCTACGAAGACTCCACCGGCAATGCTGAATACTACTCGCCGAATGGCGAGAGTATGCGTAAGTCGTTCATCCGTACGCCGGTGGACTTTACCCGTATAAGCTCCAAATTCAACCCGAACCGTCTACACCCTATATTCAAAACCAAACGGCCTCACAAGGCCGTTGACTATGCGGCCGCTACGGGGACACCCATCAAGGCTGCCGGTGATGGCGTTGTACAGTTCAGCGGTAAGCAGAACGGCTATGGCAATGTTGTATTCATCAAGCATCCCAACAACGTTGTCACGGTTTACGCTCACCAGAGCAGAATCGCCAGAAACCTGCGCAAAGGCCAGCGTGTTAAACAAGGTCAGGTTATCGGCTATGTAGGCCAAACCGGCTGGGCAACCGGCCCGCACCTCCACTTTGAATTCCGGGTCAATGGCATTCACCGCAATCCGCTGACCGTCAAACTTCCAAACGCCAAACCACTTCACAAAAAGGAGATGGGTAAATTCAATCTTCTGGCCGATAAACTGCTTGCCGAACTGAAAGCGAACTCTGTTACCATGCTGGCATCAACAGATGAAAGCCGGTTGGATGAAGCTACCAATGTTACAATCCGATAGTTCCACACCATCCCCGCAGTTCCCCGATAAATCCGTTACCTCTTCAGAGCTCTATATTGGCTTGATGTCCGGAACCAGTATGGATGCCATGGATGCAGTTCTGGTTGACCTGTCTGCAAAACTCCCCGTCCTGCAAGGACAAGTATCTCGGCCAATGCCTGCAAGCCTACGCACGCAGTTGCAGAGCCTCTGCCAACCCGGGGAAAACGAAATTGAGAAGATGTGCCAGGCAGATCTGGCCGTTGCCATACTTTCCGTCGAGGCTATCAATGAACTACTGCGCGCTACTAAAGTAGAAGCCAGCGCCATCCGCGCTATTGGCAGCCACGGACAAACCATTCGACACCTGCCCGCCATCGGCAACACCCTGCAAATTGGTAACCCCTCCCTGATTGCCGAACAGACCGGCATCACGACGGTTGCCGACTTTCGTCGTCGCGATATGGCCGCAGGAGGTGAAGGGGCTCCGTTGGTTCCGGCATTCCATGACGCCGTGTTCCGCCATCCAGAATGTGCTCGCGTGATTGCCAATATCGGCGGCATTGCCAATATTACCGTTATTCCTGCCGAAGCTGAGCAGCAGGTTATTGGCTTTGATACCGGCCCGGGCAACACGTTAATGGATGATTGGTGTTACCGCCACAGCGGTCGCCGTTACGATAAAAACGGCAGCTGGGCAGCGACAGGGACGATTTGTCAGCCCTTATTGGAAACCCTGCTGGCTGATCCTTTCTTCTCCCGCCTCCCCCCAAAAAGCACCGGCAAAGAGTATTTCCACCACTCATGGCTATGGCATGGCATCACTCAGCTGGACGCGGCCCCCAAAGCAGAGGATGTACAGGCGACACTGCTTGAACTGACTGTACAGAGCCTCGCCCACGATATTCAAACCCATGCTCCCGCGTGTCGGGAAGTTTACCTCTGTGGCGGAGGCGCTCAGAACACCGCCCTTGTCCGTCGGCTGACCCGTGTTCTGGCAAACTGTCATATCGCCACCACGGACTCATTAGGACTCCCCTCCCAATGGGTAGAAGCGACCGCCTTCGCATGGCTGGCTCGCCAGACCCTGCACGGTCTGCCAGGCAATCTCCCGGCGGTTACCAATGCCTCTGGCCGGCGTATTCTGGGTGGGGTTTATCCAGCCTGATCTCAGGACACCACCTCAAAACTGAGCCCGGCATAATCGGTCAATCTCTGGTAGATGCGCTCATCAAATGCAGTCGCCGTCGTCCAGAACCCGCCGGGCTTCTGCTCCCGACTGGTTAACGCAAGGCAGATTCCCGCCTGCACCAACATTTTTGCGGTGCTGCCATAGCCGGGATCACGATCACCGGTTACTTTCAGCTCTATTCTCTGGCCAGCCTTTGAGTGACCAACAAAACGAAGATCATAATATCCTTTGCGCTGCGCCTCAGGTGATGGCCCCTGACCGGGCTTGGGCAACAAAACTGACTCCAGCAGCCAGCGACCGGGCTTGAGCGCTACGCCAATCAAGAACGCCATCAGGCTGGCATTCATCAAATGGGCGTTTATTCGCCCTCTTGTTCCGGATCCAGTCCAGACCACCTCCCCATAAGAGAAGTTTTCACCATAAGCATTTCCGGAAAGAGCGTTGGAACGGTGTACGACACGGGTATTAATAGCCGCCATAAAAAAGGGCACAGACCAGACCTGAAAATCCGGATCAAACATCACCCCCCGCAGTTTTTTCTGACGGGTAGTAAAAACATGATCGGGAGGACAGAGCGCGTAAGGATTCGCCAAAATCCTGCGTAACTCAGGATTGGTCACTGCCTCTTTGGCGATATTGAGCATGCTGGCAAAAGTGCCACCAGAAACCCCACCTTTCATCCCTTTAACGCACATCCGCACATCCGCACAAGGCTCACCGAACCGTTCTCTGGCTGTTTGCTGAAGGCGTGCCACACCCAGATCAGAAGGGATGGAGTCAAAACCACAACAGTGGAGAATGCGGGCGCCACTCTGTTTCGCCTGTACTTCAAAGCGATCAATCATGCGTTTGATCCACTGGGTTTCACCAGTGAGATCACAGTAGTCAGTCCCCGTCTCCGCACAGACCTTGACCAGTGTCGTCCCATAAAGCGCATAAGGCCCGACAGTGGAAATCACCACACGGGTCTGCTCACACATGACCCGTAGCGCACTTTCATCTTCTGCATCAGCAACAATCAACGGTATTTCACCCACTAACGACAAGCTGGAACGGACCTCTTCAAGCTTCTCCCGTGAGCGACCGGCCATCGCCCAGACCATGTTTTCACCCGGATGCCGTTGCAGATGTTCAGCCAGATAACGCACCACTATCTGCCCAACAAAGCTGGTTGCGCCGTAGATGACAATATCAAAAGCTGTTTGGCTCATAATGCGCTCCGTATATAGCAAATAATTCTTAAAAATCGCCAGATCGAATGGCTCCAGGAGTTTAGTGGTACGAATGGAACTTTTTTATTTGTAAATTGGTCTTATGTATCATTACCGCCACTGACGTCACAGTAGCTAACAAAGGAAATTCATCGACAAAAATTAATCTAACAAAGGGATACTAAGTACATGGACGATTGTAAGCGAATATTTTCTGATTCAGGGCCAGTGGCAGCGGGCACACGCAGATGAAAGAAAGTGGCTCGGTACTTAATAGCACTTCCAAATCTGGAGGATGCTCTAAACCCATGGAGCTTGGGTCTTCCGGAAACTCTCGTAGCCTTGGCTCGACCAAGCAAGTTCCAGTTTCCCCTTCCTTAAAAAAGGCTGGACAGTCAACTGACCTGATAAAGTCGAAGCCGTTGGAGCACTTTCACATTGAAAAATCGTCGCAAGGCGAGCCGATGCAGATTGAAAAACAGACTGAAAATTCCAGCCATAAGAAAAGAAAATCAGCCAGTGAGCATAATTATAATCACCGAGCCAAATTATCCAAATTATCTATCAATACACAAGGATCCCCTCCCTTACCCTCCCCCGCAGAAAGCGTCGAAGAACACTCAGAACCGGTCGCCCAAACAGAGGACTACCCATCGGGAACACTTTACTTTGTCAATAACGAACGAGAAAAGCAGCAGGCCATTGATTACTTTCGCCAGAAGTACCCTAAAGGCCATGTTGTTTATATCAGCAGCCTGGAAGATATTGATCGCGCTGGGTTAATCAAGCTGGTTTTCGTGGAGGACAACAAGATCATCACAAAAAAGGGACGAGCGTATCTGGATGAACCCATTGCAGTGATAACTGATTTTAGAAAGTTCATCTCGGCTGAAAGTTCCAGTCTTAACGAGTTCACACAACCTGAAGCCA
>CAMRBW010000151.1 GCA_947040555.1 uncultured Oceanospirillales bacterium
ACAACAGGCATCGCAACATACATCGCAACATACATCGCAACATACATCGCAACATGCATCGCAACAGTAATGGACTGGATTGTAATGTGGGAATACTGGTATTCTGCGGGCTTTATTTTGGTTATAGGCAGTAGCAGCGTCTACGAAACAACTTTTCAAAGTCCTCCTCCTCATTAATGAGCAGCCAAGTGAGCTGCCATTTGATGGGACTGGTCATGGGAGTTGATTCAAAAGCGGTACCCCAGAGCTCTAGTTATTCAGGAACTATGGTCATCCGGGTTATCTGCCTGTCCTTTCTCAGTATTTCTTGTTTTGGTTATTTCATTCCAGAACTCGCCATTCATGTCAGGAGTTCAAGCATGAGCGGGATCGTTTGGTCCAACAAATACCCTGAAGGCATCGCTACCACTATTGGTGAAGTTCCTTATACATCTATCCTTGATGTGCTGGATCAGGCGTGTGATACGTTTCGTCACAAACCAGCATTTTCTAATCTTGGCAAAGTTTTGAGCTTTGCAGATCTGGATGAACAGAGTAATCATTTTGGCTCCTGGTTGCAGAATCATACCGATCTGCAACCCGGCGACCGTATCGCTGTGCAACTGCCGAACCTGCTGCAGTATCCTGTTGTCGTTTTCGGGGCCATGAAGGCTGGTCTTGTGGTGGTGAATACCAATCCGCTCTACACCGAGTGTGAGATGGCGCACCAGTTCAACGACTCTGGTGCCAAGGCGCTTGTAGTACTGGCTAATATGGCGCACATGGCCGAAAAGGTTGTGCCAAAAACCAGCATCAAACACGTCATCATTACAGAAGTAGCGGATATGCTGCCGTTTCCCAGGCGTCTGCTGATTAACAGTGTCGTACGCTATGTGAAGAAGATGGTGCCAGCCTATTCCATTCCAGGTGCGGTCAGCTTTAATCAGGCTCTGGCGAAGGGAAGAGGTAAGCCTGTTAAACGTCACCAGGCGTTAACTACCGATACTGCAGTTCTGCAGTACACCGGTGGCACAACAGGCGTGGCCAAGGGTGCGGAGCTGAGTCACGCCAACATCATCGCCAACATGTTGCAGCTGAGTAATATGGTAAAGCAGGATGTCACCGGTGGTGGTGAGCTGATCGTGGCCCCGTTGCCGCTGTACCATATCTACTCCTTTACCGTGCATTGTATGGTGGGCCTGATGACCGGTATGCACAGCATGTTGATCACCAACCCTCGTGATATTGCCGGTTTTGTAAAAGACCTGAAAAAGACGTCATTTACCATGATGGTCGGTCTGAATACTCTGTTTAACGGTTTAATGAAAAATCCGGAGTTTAAGAAACTGGATTTCTCTCGTCTGAAGATCACCCTGTCCGGCGGCATGGCGCTGCAGATGGAGACGGCCAAACGCTGGCAGGAGATGACCGGCTGTGCCGTCAACGAAGGTTACGGCATGACCGAAGCCTCTCCGGTCATCACCCTGAACCCACTTAGCAATAATCGTTTAGGGACTATTGGTCTGCCACTGCCTTCTACTGAGGTTCGTATTGTTGATGATGAGGGTAACGACCTCGGTATCGATGAAATCGGCGAGTTATTGGTACGTGGCCCACAGGTGATGAAGGGTTATTGGCAGCGTCCGGATGAAACCACCGCTACCCTGACTGCCGATGGTTGGTTGAGCACAGGTGATATTTGCTCTATCGACAACGATGGTTATATACGTATCGTTGATCGTAAAAAAGATATGATCAGTGTGTCCGGTTTTAACGTCTACCCGAACGAGCTGGAAGATGTGCTGGCCCGTCATCACGATGTGGAGCAGTGTGCGGCCATTGGCGTACCGTGTGAGCACTCCGGTGAACGGATCAAAATGTTTGTGGTCACTAAAAACCCCAATCTGACACCGAATGAGCTGAAGGCACACTTCCGTCAGTATGTGACCGGTTATAAAGTGCCCAAAGAGTTTGAATTTCGTGCTGAATTGCCTATGACTAATGTAGGCAAGGTTCTGCGTCGAATGTTGCGGGATGAAGAGCTGGCAAAAGACGAGTAACAATCGTTTTACCTGCTCTTCAGTGAATTGAAAGCCGCCATCGTTGTCCTGCAACGGGGCGGTTTTTCTGTAAATGAACGTTAGAAAGTTAAATTGATGACTGATCAGGATATTACACTGGGTGAGAAAATACAGAGTGAGAAGGGCGGACAAGATGGCCACAGAGATCGTGCTGCCGTTGCCGCCGATATAGACAACAGCTTGCTGCGAGATCGTCACTGGCTCAAGCGCCAGTGGCGCAGCTGGAAGCGGTTAAGCGGTAAAGAGAGAACGCACTTTTATAAAAGACTTGAGTCGTCTGTTGCTGCGACGGAACGACGACGTAGTCAGACTATACGTTTGAACTGGAATGAGTCGCTGCCTGTTGTCCATAAAAAAGACGACATTGCCAGTCTGATTTCCAGTCATCAGGTAGTGATTATCGCCGGTGAAACCGGCTCTGGCAAAACCACCCAGCTACCGAAAATCTGTCTGGATCTCGGGCTGGGGATTCATGGTCTGATCGGTCATACCCAACCCCGACGGCTGGCAGCACGCTCTGTCGCCACCCGTATTGCTGAAGAGCTGGAGACCGAACTGGGTAGTCAGGTCGGTTATCAGGTCCGTTTTACCGATCAGGTCAGTGACCAGACCAGAGTCAAACTGATGACCGACGGTATTCTGTTGGCCGAGATCCAGAATGACAAATTCCTCAATAATTACGACACCATCATTATCGATGAGGCCCATGAACGCAGCCTCAATATCGACTTCCTGCTCGGGTATCTCAAGCTATTGCTGCCGAAACGTCCCGACCTGAAACTGATTATTACTTCGGCTACCATCGATGTTGATCGCTTTGCCAATCACTTTGCTAATGAAAAGGGTGAACGGGCACAGGTTATAGAAGTCTCTGGTCGTACTTATCCGGTGGAGGTGCTCTACCGGCCACTGGCTGATCTTGAAGTGGATGCCAAGGATAGCGATGAACGTCAGCTACAGGGTATCTACCAGGCACTGGGTGAGATTGATGCTCTGGAACGGGAAGGTTTTGGTCACCGTCTCGGCGATGTATTGATCTTCCTGCCTGGTGAACGGGATATTCGGGAGACGGCACATTTTTTAAGAGAAAAATGCCTGCGGGATCAGAAGTTACGGGATACGGAGATTCTGCCCCTTTACGCCCGTCTCTCTAATGCGGAACAGAACCGTATCTTTCAGACCCATGCCGGGCGGCGGGTGATTCTCTCCACCAACGTGGCGGAAACTTCTCTCACCGTGCCGGGCATTCACTATGTGATCGACCCCGGCACCGCGCGAATCAGTCGCTACAGTGTGCGAGGTAAGGTGCAGAGGTTACCGATAGAGGCGGTTTCACAGGCTTCAGCCAACCAGCGTAAAGGACGCTGTGGTCGTGTGGCTGAAGGCATCTGTATCCGTCTCTATGACGAGAGTGATTTTTATGGTCGTCCGGAATTTACCGATGCCGAAATTCTGCGTACCAATCTGGCCGCCGTTATTCTGCAGATGCTCAAACTGGGGCTGGGGGATGTCACCAGGTTCCCGTTTGTTGATTGTCCGGATAACAGTGCCATTAACGACGGTTACAAGTTACTTCAGGAGCTGGGTGCTGTTGACCAGGATAACCATCTGACCCGTGCGGGACGACAGCTGGCCACACTTCCGGTTGATCCCCGTCTCGGACGTATGTTGCTTGCCGCCCATGATAATAATGCCCTCGATGAAGTGCTGATTATTACCAGTGCCTTGAGCGTTCAGGATCCCCGTGAACGCCCTGCGGAGAAGAAGCAGGCTTCTGATCAGGCGCACCGGGAGTTTTACCATGATGATTCGGACTTCCTGAGTTATGTGAACCTGTGGCGCTGGTATGAGAGTCAACGACAAGAGTCGTCTTCTGGCCAGATACGCAAGTTGTGCAAGAAACACTTCCTCAGTTACATGCGTATGCGGGAGTGGAAGGATATGCATCGCCAGCTGGCGCTGGTGTGCAAGGATCTGAAGTTGCGGCTTAATCAGGAAGAGGCGAGCTATATCGATGTTCATAAAGCGCTGCTGACCGGTCTGCTCAGCCATCTGGGCAATAAGACCGAAGAGGCTGACTATCTTGGTGCCCGTAATCGCAAGTTCTGGGTGTTCCCTGGTTCCGGACAGTTCAAGCGCAAACCCAAGTGGGTGATGACCGCCGAGCTGGTGGAGACCACCAAGCTCTACGCCCGTACCATTGCCAAGATCGAACCGTCCTGGATCGAGCCATTGGCGGAGCATCTGATCAAACGTAACTGGTTTGAACCCCACTGGGAGAAGAAACAAGCAAGAGCTGTCGCCTATGAGCAAGCGACACTGTACGGATTGGTTATCTACTCTCGCCGCAAAATTCATTACGGCACTATCGACCCGGTCGTCTCCCGTGAACTGCTGATTCGGGAGGGTCTGGTGGCCGGGCACTACATAAGTAAGGCTAAATACTTCCATCACAACCAGTTGCTGATTCAGGAAGTGGAAGAGCTGGAAGCAAAATCCCGCCGTCAGGATATTCTCGCTGATCCGGAGACGCTGTTTGCGTTCTACGACGAGCGTATTCCATCCGATGTCGTCAATGGTGCCGGTTTCGAGGCGTGGCGCAAAAAGGCTGAACAGGACGATGCGCAGGTGCTGTTCCTGACCCGCGAATACCTGATGCAGCGGGATACGGGCCATATTACCGCCAACCAGTATCCGGATCGGCTCAAGCATGAGGGCATGGAGCTGCCCCTGAGCTATCACTTTTCTCCCGGTGAAGAGGCCGACGGGGTGACGATATCCGTGCCCGTCTCCTTGTTGCAGCAGCTGCCAAAGCACCGGCCGGAGTGGTTGGTGCCGGGTATGCTGGAAGAGAAGATTATCGCCCTGATCCGTTCTCTGCCCAAGCAGGTGCGTAAAAACTTTGTGCCGGTGCCCGACTACAGCAAAGCGGCACTGGAAGGGTTGAACGCCTGTAACGACTCCCTGACCGAGCTGTTAGGGGTCAAATTGTTCCGTATGACCGGTGTTCGTGTACCGGAAGATGCCTGGAAGCCGGAAACGTTGGATAGACATCTGCAGATGAATATTCGCGTGCTGAACGACGATGGAAAGGTTCTGGGACAGGGGCGTGACCTCAGTCGTCTACGGGAAAATTTTGCGGATAAAGCCCAATCAAGTCTGCGGGATATGACCGATCGGGGCATGGAACAGAGCGGTATTACCAGCTGGACGTTCGGCGAGCTGCCGGAGGAGATTCGTCAGACCCGTGGTGGTTTATTGTTCCGCTCGTTCCCGGCGCTGGTGGATGAGAAAACGGCGGTAGCCCTGCGTCTGTTTGACAGTCCGGAACTGGCCAGGCAGGAGATGAGCTGGGGGATGGCGAGACTGCTCCGTCTGGCGCTGGCCGAACCGATGCGCGCCACTCTCAAGCAGATGAAGAGCCTGAACCGCATTACGTTGTTGGCGGTCAATGCTGTGCCAAAAGCGGCGTTGTTTGAGGATATTGAGCTGTTTATCGTGCGTCATGTCTTTTTAGCAAATGACGCAGAATGGCCTCGCAACGAGCAGGAATTCCGGACCTTGGTGGCGAAACACAAAGCTGATCTGGCCCCCTTTGCCGAGAAGCTCGATAAGCAACTGCTGGATATTTTTACCGTGCTGAACGGCATCCAGAAGCGCCTGAAAGGCAAGCTGTCGTTCGAGGTAGCGTTATCGATGTCAGACATTCAGACCCAGCTGGGACGCTTGATCTACAAGGGCTTTCTACGTGATACCCCGCTGGAGTGGCTGGAGCAGTTCCCCCGTTATCTGGCCGCTGTCGAACAAAGACTGGATAAGTTGGGCAGTAATTACAACCGGGATCGGGTTCATGTGGAGGAGCTCCAGCAACTGCACGATAAGTGGCAGGCCCGCCGGGAGGCGCTGGCCAGGCAGAACCTCGTTGATGAGGTGCTCTGGCAGTACCGCTGGATGCTGGAGGAGTACCGGGTTTCCCTGTTTGCCCAGAGCCTGAAGACCCGTATGCCGGTGTCCGACAAGCGCCTGCGCAAGTTATGGGAAGAGGTTCGAGTGCCGTAAGGGCCATCAATCGGCCCGTCTGGCTGTCAATTGGCTGTTGGTCTGATTGCCAATTGACGGCTTTTCCTTGAACTTTAGGTTGTAGTCATGGTCTTACAAATGAACTAAGCCGTACTGGAGCATCAAAACCATAGTGCCCATTTTATTCGGCGGAGAAAGGATTCAGAGTCAAATGAGGAGGACGTATGAAGTGGATGTTTATCAGACTGGTTGTTACGTTGGTTGTCTCGATTTTCTCATGGCAGGTGCTGGCCGATGAGAGTCGGGATGAGGAGAGTCTGTCGCAAAGTTTTAAGGCGAGCAAGTACAGTGATGATGAGTATGATGGTGGTGATGTAGATCCGGATCCGGTATGGAGGGATGTTGTGTTGGATTTGCACGATGAGGCAGAGTCGGAGGCAGAGTCGGAGGCAGAGTCGGAGGCAGAGTCGGAGGCAG
>CAMRBW010000152.1 GCA_947040555.1 uncultured Oceanospirillales bacterium
ACACGCTCAGACTACTCGGGATGCGCTCAAAAACACACATTTGGCCCACTACCCACTATTTACCAAAGCAAATATCTAAACAATATTGTCGAGCAGGATCACCGGTTTGTGAAACGGTTGACCCGCCCCATGATGCAGTTTAAAGCCTTCTACTCTGCTCAAGCGACACTGGCTGGTATTGAGCTTTCTCATATGCTGAGAAAAGGACAATATCCAGATTCGGGGTCAATAGCACCGTGGGAGTATTTCTACTCCCTGGCAGCATAATTGTGTGTGGGGAGGTTGACTTTTTATTTACTCTGAATTTTGCAACACAACCGCGGCTTATGCGTAATATCAAAAAACCTGAAGATTGCGAAAGCAATGGGTTGAAACAGGTATCTACTCATTGCTTTCGCAATCTTCATTCTTTCCTGATCACTATAACACTGATTGTTCAGCAATAAAGTAATCATTAAGTCTAATAGGTAAGGGTTGATTCTCTGTAACCTGGTATTTTTAAGAGTCGTAAAAGCCCGGTAGTGGAAAAGTATAAATGGCAGGTCAGGAGGGACGGCTCATCATGGTAAAAAAAACTTTTGGCGCAGAGCATTCCCCCTATCCAAACGTGCGGGTGTCAGTAAAGATCAGAGACAGTCTGTCTGACCACTAATGGCTGTTAAAGATTCGTGGCGGAAACCTTAACTCATATCCTGAGGATCAATATCCACCGACCAGCGTAATTTACGAGCCAGAGGATTTTGCTCCATAAACGGCAGCAGGCAACTCAATAGGTTATGCAGAGGTTTGCGGTTTTTGGCCTGTAAGAGTAACTGCCAGCGCAGGCGCCCCTGTCGCTTTTCCATCGGTGCAGGCATGGGGCCGATAAGGATCACGCCTTCCGGTCCACCAAAATTATTGGCTTCAATAATCCCCTGCGCCGCTTGTGCCGAGTGGTTCAAAAACTCTTCGACGGGTTGGGCATTGGGGGATTCCGCGCTGATCAGTGCTATGTTGCTGAACGGCGGCAGCCCTATACTTTGGCGTTCATGGAGCAGGTCGGCAGCAAAACGGTCATAACCTTGCTGAACCAGTGTTTGCAGCTGGGGATGTTCCGGGTTGCTGGTCTGGATCAATACACGACCAGGGATCTTTTCTCGCCCGGCTCGTCCAGCAACCTGGAGAATGAGCTGGCCGGTCTTTTCGGACCCGCGAAAATCGGCGCTGAAAAAACCAGCGTCGGCATTGACGATCACCACCAGAGTGACCGCTGGGAAGTGGTGGCCCTTGGCCAGCATTTGAGTGCCTATCAGGATCGCAGGCTCCCCTTTATGAACCTTGTCCACCATCTCCTGAAAGGCGTGTTTCTTACGCATGCTGTCCCGGTCGATACGCATGACATCAACCTTATTGCGCCCTTTAGCGAATAAACCCTCAATAACCTCTTCGGTTCGCTCTGTCCCTTGTCCAACCGGGCTCAATTCCGGACTCTGACAGTTGGGGCAATGATTCGGAATGCCTTGTTGATAGTCACAGTGGTGGCAGTGCAGATGCAGCGGGGTGCGATGGAGTGTCAGATGAGCGTCGCAGTTGGGGCACTCAATCAGCCAGCCGCAGTTATCGCAGGTAATCGTCGGGGCGTAACCGCGACGATTAAGGAAGATCAGCACTTGCTGCCCCTGTTGCAGGGTCTCCCGAATGGCTATGAGACTGTCCGGTGTTAGCCCGCCTTGCAACGGCTGCCGTCGGGTATCAACCAACATCAGCTTTGGAGGAACTGCATTTCCCGCCCGAACTTGAAGGTGCAGGTAGCGGTAACGGTGGGTATTGCTGTTATGCAGGGTTTCCAGACTGGGTGTGGCAGTACCGAGCACCACAGGAATATTTTCCAGACGACCACGGTAGAGTGCCAGATCCCGCGCTGAATAACGGACACTGTCCTGCTGTTTGTACGACAGATCATGCTCTTCGTCGACGATGATGATGCCCGGTGCGTAAAGCGGGGTGAAAATACCCGAACGGGTAGAGATCACGATGCCCGCCTCGCCCCGTTTCGCCGCCAGCCAGCCATTAAGCCTCTCCCTATCGGTCAGGCCGGAGTGCAGCACCACAACCGGCACATTGAAACGCTCCTGAAAGCGCCCCATGGTTTGCGGGGTCAGGCCAATCTCGGGGATCAACACCAAGGCCTGTTTACCGTGGGCGAGAGTATGAGCGATCGCCTGAAGGTAGACCTCGGTCTTGCCGCTGCCGGTAACACCATGCAGCAGCGTTGTGCTGAACTGCTGGTCACAGGTAATCGCTTCCAGTGCTCTTGCCTGTTCCTGATTCAATACAAAAGGAGAGGCTTTTAGTAGAGGGCTGTGGTCGTGAAACAGACGGAAGTCGGCTGCCCGCTCAGTGCTCTCGATCAGACCGCGCTGGCTGAGGTTTTTTAATAACGTGCGATCAAAGCCCATGCTTTTCAACGCTTCAACAGAAATACCTGTCGGGTGTTGTTTAATAATCTGCCAGGCTTCCTGTTGCCGTGGTGCTCTGGCCCGATCGAGGGCCTGTTCAGCCTGCGTATCCAGTTGCGCTGCGGGTTGCCAGAATTCGTGAACCTCTTTAGCAAGATCGTAGCCCTGACGCAGCAGGGCGGGCAAAGCCTGAACCAGAGTATCGCCAATCGGGTGGTGGTAATAACCGGCCATCCATTTGACGAGCTGAAGGATCGTATCGGGGAAAACCGGAACAGAATCGATGATCTCACTGGCCGGACGGAGTTTATCTACCGGAACATCCGAACTGAATTCGACACTGATCAGAACGCCAATAACCTCTCTGTTACCGCGTCCAAAGGGGATCCGCACGCGAACACCCGGGCTGAGTTTGCCCTCGGCCAGATGCTTGGGGGGAAGATAGTCAAACAGGCGGCGCAGGTTGACCGGAAGGGCAATGCGCAGAATACCAGCAGGGAAGGCGGTCATAGGGCAGCACTAGCGCTCTACATGTTTGTAAAACGCTAGCTTACCAGATTTTACTGTCGGTCTTCGTTAGAACTGTATGATCAGAACAGCTGTACCGCGAGGAACAGGTAGTGGGCAGAGATACCTGCACACAGACCACCCACAGTATGCGCCAGCAGCGCCTTGGAGGTCAGTTCGCGGCGTTTCAGGGTGTCCATCATGGCGGTATGGGTGCTCAGGTAGCCGCTCCAGCACATGCCCATGGCCGTGAACACAGCAATCTCGTTACCGGTAATCATACCTTTGGCGATCAGCGGTGGCAGAGTGGACATCGCCGCACCGACAGCGCCCAGAGAGGTGACCGGAAAGGCGATCAATTCGGCGTGTTCAAAGCCAAACAGACCGGAGAGCAGCCAGGAGAAGTGGTTGCCCAGAGCGGGCAGCAGCTTGACGCCTTCGTAAGCGCCGCCGGTATAGCCATGCTCGGAAGGGCCAAAGGTCAGCAGCATCACAATGGAGCTGATAATCAGCACCCCCGGAATAATCGCCATACCCAGGCCGACACCGGATTTACCGCCGTCGAGCATGGCGTTCAGCAAGCGCAGCCAGGCGGAATCCTGTGGCTTGCCAGACAGTTCGATATCCAGCACTTCACCGGCATTGCCCTGGAAATCGATATCAATCTCCTCTTCACCCACAATCGGTTTGCACAGACGCTGCATCAGGCGGGTTGAGACAATCCCACCAACCAGTGCACCCGCCAGACCGATCAGTGCCGGACCAACGCTACTGGATCCATTTCCCAAATTGAGGGTCGACATAAAGGTGACCACGATCATCCCCATGCCAAAGGCGGTGCCAAAGTTGGCCAGGGAGAATAGCTCATAGGCTTTAAAGCCTTTATTGAACCGTCTGTCTGTGGCCAGGCTGATAATGGCCGGGTTATCGGAGAAAAAGGTCATCAGGGCAGCCAGTGCCGAGCGACCTGGCAGGTTGAAGATCGGACGCATCAGAGGAGCGAGCAGCTTCTCCATGATGCGAATCAAACCGAACTCCACCAGAACGTGGCTGAAGGCTCCGGTTAACACGGTGATGCCCATAATAAAGAACACCGTGTTCAATAGCAGATCGTGGGCGGTGGCAAACAGGGTGTCAAACATGTTGACGACCCCCATCGTGGAGCCGATGTAGCCAAAAAACAGACCTAAAACGATCAGCAGAACGAAGGGTTCCAGGCGCCGGGACAGGCTAACAGGCAATTGTTCTGCGGTACGTGTGAGATTATCCATGGTGCTCCGGAGCCAGTGTGTTCAGCCGAGCATGATACCTGTTTCGGGGGGCTGGCTGGCAATGCGAGCTATTCCCTATATTCGCACCAATCGCCCGCCGTCGCCCCTCCGCCACTTCTTTGCTCTCTCCAGCTCTCCACCGCTCAGCGTGCGCTTTCTTTTTCTTGAGGGCTTGTCCGTTGATTTATCAATATGATCGGTGGGTAAATCTTGATTTTCCGGTTTCCAAGCTTCGTTCCGCATCTTTTCGTGATAACCCTCTAGTGCAGGAAAGCTCAAATAACCATACAGGCTGTCTGGTATGCATTCCCACGGGGGACCGTGGGAACGAGGTGGTTTGAGGCCTGTATGGAGATAAGCGCTCAGCTGCACTAGTCCTTCTCGGATTTCTTGGGTGTCTAATTTAGTTTAAGCACACACTTCGATGGCAAACACGGCGGCCAGCTCTTTCAGGCGCACCACCACCCAAGGCTTGCGGTGCTCGTAGCTTTTGTTGGGGAGGTGATCTTCGCCGCACGCAGCGCGCTATGCAGTGGTCGTAGGGGGTGCTGCTCGGATCGATCAGAGCGCTGCAGTCAGATCCGGCGTGTTGCACCATTCTTTGTCGTTAGACCCCTTCGCTCCACCAACTCCGCTATGATTTAGTTCTTTTGCTTGCATATTGTTCGTCGGCTTCTTCACTACTATGAGTCTATCTGACTCCCTACCAGCGTAGATATTCAGTCTTCTTCAATCTTTTGCCGATTTAGCTCGGCGCACTGGATCTCCTTTTTATTGACTTTTTATTGTGAGGAATAAAAAAAACCCCGCTTTCGCGGGGTTTTTATGGGTTGTCATTAATATTCACTAGTAGCATCAAGCGCATCGTCAAGTGCCTTACGTAACACTCTCTCTATCAATTCTTTACTATGATTAGGCAGGGAGAAAATATATCCGGAAAGGAATCGCTGAAAGGGATCCTCCAGACATTCATAGCGGTTAGCGCATGCCCCTTTTTCTCTTAGTTTACTGTAGGCATCAACCAGTATTTTGACTGTGCTGTAGACATTCGCACTGACGGATTGCTCGACAGTGGTCGTGGCATAATTGGGGCTCTGCAAGAAGTACATGGCACCACTATCCTTTAGATATATTTGGCTATGCAAATCCCTATCACCCATGTGAATTTTTGCAGGATTTGTAAGCTGTTGATCAATAGTTTCTTCAGACAGTGGATCGAAATGCATTAATGCAGAGATCTCACCGTATTTTGAAAGAGCAACATTTAGCATATGTGTGTCTTTTACATTGGAAAACAGGCTGTCAATATAAAGATCGTTGAGCGTTTCTCCAGAAAAATCCGGTGCTACCCATTGGTATTCGATAGCATCAGTGTTCTCATCCTGATAATTAAAGCTCATCACGTTTTCTGGGTATAAAATATATCCATTCTTGGTCTTGATATTCTCATGGCTGACCTGGTCATACGAAGTTATATTCTCAAATCCCTGAGAGTAAAGCCCATTATGTGTTGTTATTTTTATAATGGAATTGATGGTTGGATTCTGGATATGATACAGAAGGTCGACTTCTTCAGAGCCCAGTTGTTTCGTGACTTGTTTTTTGGCGGTTAGACCAAAAAACTTATCCAGTGCATAGTGAATAGTTTTAAATCCCCTGTCAGTGGTGTATAAGTCAGAGCCCTTGTAATCCTCTAAAAGTTCTAAATGGTATTCGTTATAACTTGCTTGAGGTTTTGTATTTGACTTTTTTAACAACTCAACAATAAATTTGTTTGTTGCCGAATTTGATCTAGTTGATGTTAGATCAGAAGTTTGTAAATTGGTTTCCTTTTCAACAAGGAATCCTACCGCTGTGGTTGTTGGGCTATCTTCATTTGTTGTGAAATCAGCAGGTGATGTTTTAACTTCTGCAGGTGTGAATCCTGAGTTCAAATCAGAAACCGAAGGCTCTGTTACTGCCTGAACAGGAAATGCCTCAGAGATTATATCGCTGCCTGTGTTTTTTGCTATGAGATCAACAGCTGGCGTGGTCATCTCTGTTGATGCCGTGCTGTACGATGGCAGTGTGCCTATAGCTGGTGAGGTTGGGTATGTAGTTGATTGGTACTTTGTCGGAGAATAAACAAATGACTCCAATGGCGGTACGGTTGCAACTGGGAAGCTTGCTTCTGCACTTAATTGCTGACTGTGCTGTGCTGTAAAATCAACAGCTGGCGTGGTCATCTCTGTTGATGCCGGGCTGTACGATGGCAGTGTGCCTATAGCTGGTGAGGTTGGGTATGTAGTTGATTGG
>CAMRBW010000153.1 GCA_947040555.1 uncultured Oceanospirillales bacterium
AACAGCGGCTCAATCACTGCCGGTACCTACATGCCGGAGGCTGACGGTGAAGGCCCCATGTTCGATGACGGTTATCAACCTTATGGCAGCGGCATTGTTCTTGAGGATGGCAGCCTGAAAGGGGACATCCACAATTTAGCCGGTGGCCAGATTACAGCCGCCACCCACGGCATCGAGATAACCGATGGCTCTACCACCAACATCCTCAATGAAGGTTCCATTACGGCGGGCTCCGAAGGTATTCGTGTGGACAACAGCGTTGTTGGTCAGCCTGAAGGGGATGGGGACAGCAACACCGGTAACATCTTCAATATGCTCACCGGAGTAATTGATGCCGTAGGTGATGCCATCCAAATCGGCTTCAACTCATTGGTAACAGGAGACGTTGGCAACGCCGGAGTGATCACTGCTGGTACAGATGGCATTGATATCAATGACAGCACCATCGGTGGCCAGATCATCAACACCGGAACGATCACCGCCGGTGGCGATGCTATTAGCCTTTCCCTCGCAGAAGTCGGGGGTGGACTTGCCAACCAAGGCACAATCACTGCAGAAGGGTCCGGCATTATGTTGGACGATGTGGATATGAATGGCGGGGTCTTTAACGGCGGCACTATCTCGGCCAGGGATTATGGCATTCTGGTCAGCGACAGCGCCCTCAACGGCAGCGTTATCAATGACGTCGATGGTGTTATCAGCCTGAACGATGATGGCTTCAGTGCAGGTATCTCGCTGGATGGTGTCAGTGGCGTCAAGGACTTCATCAACCAGGGAACCATCGAACAATCCAGTGATAGTTACGGCGATGGCATGTCAGCCATGGACGTCTCCATGGATGGCATGATGGCCAATACCGGTACGATTGAGGCAGACAACGGAATGCAGATGTCCAGCTCCGATGGCGCCACCGGCTTTATCAATGAAGGCACCATCATTAGCAGAGGCACGGCTATGAGGGCTCACTCTTCATCGGTGGCTGGAAATATCGGGGTTGGCGTTGACGGCGTTATTAACAGCCAGTATTCCGGTATCCATGTGGGAAGTATCGGGAATGTTCAGAACCTGTTCAATTATGGGGAAATTGAGGCATCCAAAGGCAGCGGCATCCACGCCCACAATATGGAAATGGATCAGAATGTCACCAATACCGGCACCATAACAGCAGGCCACGATGGCATTAGCCTCTATGATGTGGACGCTGATAATATACAAAACAGCGGCTCAATCACTGCCGGTACCTACATGCCGGAGGCTGACGGTGAAGGCCCCATGTTCGATGACGGTTATCAACCTTATGGCAGCGGCATTGTTCTTGATGATGGCAGCCTGGAAGGGGACATCCAAAATTTGGCAGGTGGCCAGATCGTGGCGGCCACTCACGGTATTGTTATTGGCGGCAGCACAGTCGACGGCATGATCACCAACGCCGGCACCATCACCGCCACCGATGCAGCCATTGCTGTCGGTCACGAATATTCCGATGGTTCATCCTCTGTGGGAGGACTGATCAACACCGGCACCATCGTTTCACAAATCGGCGCAGCGCTTAGAGTGATGAGTTCCTCCATAGGCTCACTCTTCAACAGCGGCACCCTGACCGGTGGAGAGGTATCTGGGGATACCGTGGAAACCACCAGAACCATCGCCGATGGCAGCATCGTGGCCATGGACTTCCGCACCGCCACGAGCCGACTCGATTTCAAGAACAGCGGCGCCGTCACTGGCGATATCTACGGCAGCAACGAACTCGATGATTTCATTGAGATTGTCGCCGGCAGCCTCAACGGCGATGTTTATGATGTGGAAACCATCGATGTCACCGGCGCCATCACCCTGAACAACGACATCTTCAGTTTCAACGACAGCAGCACCCTGACGGTAAAGAGTTCTGGTACGCTCGACTTTGGCACCACCAATAAAGTCACCGTACAGGGCAATTATGTTCAGGATGGCGCGATGATCGTAGACCTGAAGGGAAATACCCGTCTGGACGAGCCTGTGGTCGATGTCACCGGAACCGCCGTACTCAATGCAGGCAGCACCGTGTTACTCGAAAAAGACGACAATATTGCCAACTTCAACCCTGGCTTTGAGGGCACCAATATCCATCTGGTCCATGCCGATGCGGGTGTGACTGATAATGGCATAGAGCTGCAGGTGGAATCTGAATCCATCCTGTTTAACTACAACACTTTCACCGAGAACGAAGGCACTGAGTTTGGCGTAACCAGTTCCGTTAACAACCTCGGTACACTGGTCGCCAATAATGGCGTGAGCAGTAACGCCGCCAACGCCATCTCAACCCTGCAAGGTGATAACTCGGCAGGATTGATCAACCTCTATAACAACAACCGCGAACTCTATGATGCGATCTACGACGCCGACCTGACCGGCTTGACCGAACTGGCCGAAGCCCTGGTCGCCGGCAACCCGGTCAACGGTATCGCCGTCAGCCAGAATGCCCAGAACGAGGCGATCAACACCATCCTGAACCGGATTGCCGATCTCAGATCCGGTGCCTCCGGTCTCTCGGCGGGTGATAATGGTGTGGTTAGCCTGCGTCCGGACTCCCTGTGGATTCGCGGTATCTACTCAGATGGTGAGCAGAAGGCCAGCGGTGAGTTTGGTGGCTACAACCTGCGCAGCAAGGGCTTTACTCTCGGGGTTGATAAGGATATCAACGATTATCTGACTCTGGGTATGGGGATGACCATGGTCAGCAGCACCGCCAACCAGACCAGCAGCAGCACCAGCGGTAACAACAGCGAGACCGACAGCTACCTGGGCTCTCTGTATGCCAGCTGGAGAAACCGGGACTACTTCGTCGATGCCAATCTGAATGTGGGTACCAGCAATACGGATCTCTCCGGCACAGCCAGCAGCACATCCTGGAAGACCGACTTTGACTCCAAACAACTGGCCCTGAGTGTGATGGCGGGCAAAAGCTTCCTGTTCAACAACAACGACTCACTGGTTGAGCCCAGCATTGGCTTCAACTACAGCCGGTTGAAGAGCGATAGCTACAGCTACGATGTCAGCGGCGCTAAAACCACTGTGGATGACACCACCCTCTCCACTCTGGAAGCCGGTGTCGGCGTTCGGGTGATGACCAGTGTCGAGATGGGTTCCGGCCTGCTGCTGCCAGAGGCCAGCCTGATGGCCTGGCACGACTTCAAGGCCGAAAAGGTGAAGGCGGAAATCGGCTTTGAGAACAGCAGTGAGACCTTCACCTACTACGGCCCGAAAGGGGTGAAAGATCGCTATCAGGCCAGTGTCGGTGCCGAGTACCAGATGGATAATAACGTGACCCTCTCCATCACTTACGATCACAACTGGCAGTCTGATTTCAAGGCGGATACGGTGCAGGCGAAATTACGCTATGACTTCTGATTTGCGGAGTTAGTAACCTTTTCCCAAAAACCAGAATCGGGTTTGACGTTTTGTTCAAACCCGATTTTTTTTCGTTGAAATATGATAAAGTCCGCAGATGAAAACGTCATCACTAGCATACGACACTGTTTGCCTGTGTCGGGAGGATGAATCAACTCAGCCTTCCACCCGATCAGATTGTTTGTTTCACGAATCCTTTGGTGTTTATGATGTCTTTGATATTTAACTTTTTCCCTGTTGAGCCTGACAACCCCGTTCTTTTTACTATCAGTAATAATTATTTTGTTTCTCTTTTCCTCTATTTGTTTCTCTATATCGCATCTCAATAGGCCATTGTTTAATATTGAGAGGTTGTCCTCACCCTAAAGACAGGGTTCATCCGATGCAATGGCAATGCAAACAAAAAGAAAAGGTAAGAGAGCCAGTTTGCACAAAAGTTTCATACTCATTCTCTCCAAAGTGGCATGGACTATCATTATAGAGGCTGGAAAGCCGCTCGAATGAGATAATGAACACTGACGGAATATTGGCTATTAGATCATTGATTAACAGCTTTCCCGGCATAAATGCCGCCTTTCCTTTCCCAAAACCCTATCCCTTTGCTCCTGACAAAAAGGCGAGCTAAACCCAGTAAGTGGGAAGTAAAAACCCCAACGAGTGGATGTAGTTAAGGAGTAGCACTCATGTTTTTAGAAAAACTGTTCAAAACCGCCTCAGCCGCAATTTTTGCAGCCTCTTTTACCCTCTCAGCCAGTGCCAGTGACGGCCAACGGTTGAATATCAACACAGCCACCGCTGAAGAGATCGATAAAACATTGGTCTTTGTAAGTGAGAACACGGCCAGGAAAATTGTTGAATATCGTAATCACAATGGTGACTTCGATAGCCTTCAAGAGTTCGCAGAAGTGGAAGGTGTCAGCAAACGCCTGGCTCGATACAACCGCAGTCGCGTCAGCTTTGAATAACCACTTCTGATTTCCTTTCCTTAAAGCACAGAAACTCTACGTTTCTGTGCTTTTTTTATGTAAAAAAATCGTGCAATTCTCTTACCTCTCAGGCATCTTGAAAACTCAGAAATTGATTTCTGTCGTTTAATTTATGCCGTTTTATTAAGAATAAATAAAAAAAACAGGAATTTATGGGATGAGCAATCGCTATGCTGAAACCTTTGAGCAAAGAGGGCATCCTTACGATCAGGCGATGATGCGCTTTCCGGATTGCAGAAGTCGGGAATTCATCAGGCTTTTTGATCATCTTGATCTACAGGTTTGCTCCAAGGTGCTTGATCTGCCCTCCGGCGGCGGCTATCTGGACCGTTTTTTACCAGACCACTGTCTTCTTGATTCTGCGGACCCCAGTACCCCGTTCAGAACGTCTGGGGCGATCTACCCCATTGATCTGGAAAATCTGACCTTACCTGCCGGTTATTATGATCTGGTGATCTCTCTGGCAGCCCTGCACCATATCCAAAACAAAACCGGTTTTCTCCGCTCGGTAGTGGAGGCTCTGAAACCCGGTGGCCGGTGCTGCTTTGCCGATGTGGCCGCAGACTCTGGTGTCAGACGGTTTTTGGATGAGTTTGCCGGGCGCTACAACAATACCGGACACAGTGGCCATTATCTGGAGGTTGATACCCCCTATCCGGGTGCCATGGATCACGAAAATCTAGTCCTTATTGAACACGCCCTGAAGCCCTGCCCATGGGTATTTCCAGACACCGAGGCGATGATTGAGTTTTGTCGTTTACTGTTTGGTCTGAAACAGGTGAGTGATCAGCAAATATTGACCGCCCTTGACCACTATATTGGGTTTTCCCAGATCCATAATAGCCAGGGAGAGCTGGAGACTCATCTCCACTGGGAGTTGCTTTTCATAACGTTTCAAACAGCCATGGGCAGGAAATGCTGCTCACCTTGAACCAGGGGGAGTAAAGTTGCATTGCCATGGTAGAAAAAAGCTTGATCAGAAAACCTTATAAAAAAACAAGAAATAAAGGAGCTGATAAATGGATGTGCTTTTCATTAGTGGCATCGCCAACAATAATCAAGTCAGGGCCGTGCTGGATAACCGGGGTCAGTTTCAATATCTATTGAATGGTTCCAGCAGTGTTGCGCCCCATATGGAAAACGCCGGGGAGTTTCGCAGCCACCGCTTTGTCCTGGGAGGTTCCGGAGGCAATCAGCGCTATGGTTTTAATTTTCGCCCCGCGGTGATCTTTAATGAGATCAGTGATCCTGATACCCATAGTGATGCTCTGAGCCGCTGTACCTCCTTCTGCAAGCAACAGGATGTTCCTGTCGTTAACCCGCCGGAGGCTATATTCCAGACCCGTCGGGATCAGGTTACTCAGGCGCTGGCAGATATTGATGGCGTGGAGGTGCCAAAAACCATTCGCTTCGCCCCCCAAACGCCGGAAGACGTGCGCCAGGCGATGACAACCCATTTCACCGGTTCGGTTTTGTTGCGGGAAGCAGGAACCCATGGTGGTACAAGCCTGACAAAGATTGACTCACCGGAAGATATTGAACGACAGTTATACTCTTTCGCTCTGGATGGACGTGCCTACTACCTGATTGAGTTCCGGGACTTTGCCTCTTCGGACGGTCTTTACCGGAAATTCCGCATCGTAGTTGTTGACGGTGTCCCCTATTTACGACACATGTTGATTAATGATCACTGGATGGTACACAGAACCGCCAGAACCTTTATGTCATCGAGAAAAGAGCTTGTTCAAGAGGAGAAGCAGTGGCTGCAGACGTTCTATAAAAAACCGCCACAAGATCTGATAAAAAAGGTCGAAATCATCGCCGGTCGCCTGAAGCTGGATTATTTCGGCATTGACTGCACACTGGACGACGAAGGACGAATGCTGATTTTTGAAGCCAACGCCAATATGAATATTCTGGCCAATACCCAGCCTTCACCCAATTTGTGGGATGCCCCTATCGCCGCCATTCATGAGCATTTGAAAGCTATGATTCAGGCTCGAGTCGATTCTTGAACAACAGCTCCTGAATAGCATCTTTTGAACAACAGCTTTTGAACAA
>CAMRBW010000154.1 GCA_947040555.1 uncultured Oceanospirillales bacterium
GCCACCGGTCTCCAGTACCTGCCGCAGCCGGGTGCTGTCTTCAATATGGGCTATCGCTATCGTAACCAGGTTGACCGGGCTGAAAAATATAAAGACGGTCTCCAAATGGGCAATAACACCGGCAAATACGTCAACGGTAACCTGGAAGAAGCCTCTATCAGTGCGGTCTGGCCGCTTGCCAACCAGTGGAGTGTATTCGGACGTTACAGCCGTGATTTGACCAATAAACGTCATATGGACAGAAGCTTCGGTTTTGAACAGGACTCCTGCTGTTATAAGATGCGGGTTATGTACCGAAACTGGATTGATCCGGACGAGGACATCGATACTGCAGAAACGGACAAGGGCATCTTCTTTGAATTTGTTCTGAAAGGATTAGGCAATATCACCAGCAGTAAAGTAGCTGACTTCCTAAAGGGCGTCAGTGGTTACAGCAGCCGCAAATAACAGACAACACAGTGACTATGAAAATTCTGCGACACTTTATGCTGGCTGTTGCAGCCAGCCTTGTAGTGACAGGCGCGACCCTCGCGTCTGCCGCCGTCAACATTGTCCCCCTTGACCGGGTGGTCGCCATTGTTGGCACCGACGTGATCATGGAGAGCGAGCTCAACGGCCGCCTGAAAGTAGTTCGCCAGCAGCTGCGACAGCGCAGCACCTCGCTGCCTCCTGAAGATGTTCTAAACCAGCAGGTGCTGGAGCGTCTGATTATTGAGAACCTGCAGCTACAGCTTGCTGATCGTGCCGGTGCTCGTATCGACGACAACGCTCTGAACGATGCCATCCGCACGATTGCCCAGCGCAACGGCATGACTCTGGAGCAGTTCCGCAAAGCTGTGGAGCAGGATGGCACCGCCTATCCTGAGGCACGAGAGCAGATCCGTCGGGAGATGCTCATCAATCGTGTACGACAGCGTCAGGTTATGGAGCAGATACAGGTTACGGATCGGGAAGTGGAAAACTTCCGTCGTTCCGAAGAGGGTAAGCAGCGTCTGGCCGTTGAGTATCGTCTCGGCCATATTCTGATTTCTCTGCCGGAAGGTGCCTCACCAAAAGAAATTGCCCGAGCCAGTGCCAAAGCAGAAGATATCTACACGCAGTTGAATAAGGGGGCTGATTTCTCCCGCGTGGCGATCTCTCAATCCCAGGGTCAGAATGCCCTCGAAGGGGGTGATCTGGGCTGGCGTACCGCCGACAAACTGCCTAGTCTGTTTGCGGATGTGGCAACCGATCTGAAAAAAGATCAGGTCTCCCGCCCTATTCGCAGCCCCAGCGGCTTTCACATCATCAAGATGACCGACAGCCGCGGTAACGAGCAGCTGCTTCAGGAACAGATCAAGGCGCGTCATATCCTGATCAAACCCAACGAAGTGCGCAGTGATATGGAAGCCCGCGAACTGGCAAACTCCATCTATGAACGTCTGAAAAAAGGCGCCGCATTCCCGGAACTGGCCAAAGCCTATTCCGATGATCCGGGCTCAGCTCTGGGTGGTGGTGACCTGGACTGGTCAGATCCAGATAAGATGGTGCCGGCGTTCCGTGAAAAAATGCTCACCCAACCGGTCAATGTACCCACCAAACCCTTCCGCAGTGATTTTGGCTGGCACATTCTCGAGGTACAAGGTAAGCGTCAGGAAGATATCAGCGAACGGGTACGTACTACCCAGATTCGCGATATCATCGGTCAGCGCAAGTTTGAAGAAGAGCTTCAGGTCTGGCTGAGAGATCTGCGCGATCAGGCATTTGTCGAAATCAAGCTATAAGTGCTGTCTTTGGCATCGGCTTCTGACAACGTTTGTAGCATCTGTTTTTTGCAATGGCTATGACCCAGAAGATACCCAGGCTCATCATCACCTCGGGTGAGCCCGCCGGTATCGGCCCCGATCTGTGCCTTATGCATGCCTCCAGCCAGCATGATGCACAGATCGTGGTTCTTGCCGATCCTCGCCTTCTGAAAGAGCGAGCCCAGCAGCTCGGTCTGGATATCGTTATCAACACGTTTTCCGCAGACAAACCCAGAGTCACCGCTCGTTACAACCAGCTGCTAGTTATGCCCTGCAAGCTGGGAGAGCGGGTTGTTACCGGCCAGCTTAATAACCGCAATGCCGTTTATGTTCTCAAAATGCTTGAACAAGCCGTAGAAGGGTGCCTGACCGGGCTGTTCGATGCCATGGTCACGGCACCGATTCACAAAGGTATTATCAACGACGCCGGTCAACCTTTTTCCGGCCATACCGAGCTGTTGGCAGAACTGACGGAGACGCGTCAGGTGGTGGTGATGCTGGCAGCCGATAGTCTGCGTGTGGCATTGGCAACCGACCATCTTCCCCTGCGTGAAGTAGCGGACGCTCTCTCCGGTGATCTGCTGGAAGAGGTCATTACCATCTTGCACGATGAGCTGATTGCGCGGTTCAGTATTGCCAGGCCCCATATTTTTGTCTGTGGGCTCAACCCTTCAGCAGGTGAAGGTGGGCATCCTGGCTACGAAGAGCGAGAGGTGATCTCTCCCACGCTGGACAGACTTCGCGCCCAGGGCCTGAAACTCAGCGGACCGTTGCCGGCTGATACTATCTTCACCCCCGCCCGTCTCGAACAGGCTGATGTGGTGCTGGCCATGTATCACGATCAGGGTTTACCGGTGCTCAAATACAAAGGTTTCGGTGAAGCAGTGAATATTACTCTCGGCTTGCCTATAATCCGCACATCGGTTGACCACGGTACCGCTCTCGAGCTGGCAGGAACAGGGCTTGCCCACTGTGGCAGTCTGAATGCCGCCATAAATTATGCTCTGAAAATGATTCAATCCAGTCAGCCCGATTGTGATGCCTGACCAGACATCTCTGCGTTCAATCTCTTAGTTAATTATCTTGGTAACATGTGCCCTTAATGAGTAAATCCAGCTTCGATTCCAAGGCTATACCCCATAAAGCCCGTAAACGCTTTGGCCAAAACTTTCTTCATGATCCGGCCGTTATCAACCGTATTATTCGCTCTATCGGACCACGTAGTTCCGACCATATTGTCGAGATCGGTCCCGGACAGGGCGCCCTGACCAACCAGCTGCAGCATGCGGCTGCACGTATGGATGTGGTAGAGCTGGATCGTGATCTTATTCCCTGGTTGAAGTTGCAATTCAGCTTGAATGAGAACTTCCATATCCACGAAGCCGATGCCCTGCGATTTGATTTCGCTTCACTGCGTCAGGCCGATGAGCAACTGCGTATTGTTGGTAATCTGCCGTATAACATCTCCACACCGCTGATCTTCCACCTGGTCTCCTACGCTGACATCGTCGAAGATATGCACTTTATGCTGCAGAAAGAGGTGGTCAACCGGATGGCTTCCGGCCCGGGTGGTAATAACTATGGTCGTCTGAGTGTGATGACCCAGTATTACTGCAAAGTGGATTTTGTTTTCCACGTCGGCCCCGATGCTTTCAATCCGCCTCCCAAGGTTGACTCCGCTATCGTCCGTCTGACCCCTTACAAAGAGTTGCCGCACCCCTGCAAGGACATCCGCATTCTGGATCAGGTGGTAAAAAATGCCTTTGCCATGCGTCGAAAAACCATCCGCAACGGTTTGAAAACTTTGATGAGTAGTGATGAGCTGGAGCAGCTGGGTATTGATCCAGGGCTGCGACCAGAACGGCTTTCTCTTGAGTCTTTCGTAAAAATTGCTGATTATCTGGACAGTAAACAGCCCTGAGGAAGCAGACCTTGTCAAACCGGTGTCCGATAGGTGTACAGGTTGAAACTGAGTATTTGCACACTCAGTCCCGTCCAAATAGGGAACAGTTCGCATTTGCATACCATATAACCATCCGCAACGATGGGGATACAGGTGTAAAGCTACTCACCCGCCATTGGCTGATTTTCGATGGCGACAAACATCGGGAGGAGGTGCAGGGAGAGGGAGTGGTTGGTGAACAGCCTTATATCCTTCCGGGTAACAGCTACTCTTACACAAGTGGCTGTATTCTCACGACACCGGTTGGTTGTATGCAGGGCTCCTACCGAATGGTTGATGACCATGGGGAGGAGTTTGATGCACCGGTTGCCCTGTTTAGTTTACAGGTGCCCGGTGTCGTCAACTGACCGTATCACACAACACAGACTATCTCATGACTGCATACGCCGTTGGCGACATTCAAGGCTGTTACGGTGCTCTGCGCCGATTGCTTGATAAAATTGACTTCGATGAAGGCAACGACAAACTCTGGGTAGCAGGGGATCTTGTCAATCGTGGACCGGAGTCCCTTAATACGCTGCGCTACCTGAAAAGCCTGGGGAAAAATTGCAAAGCCGTGCTGGGCAATCATGATCTTCACCTGCTGGCCATCGCCGCGGGTGTTCGTAAACCCAAGCGGGGGGACACCATCACCGAGATTCTGGAAGCACCTGATTGTGATGAACTTCTCGATTGGCTGCGTCATCGACCCTTTGTCCAGCGCAGCAAGAAGAGACATTGTCTGATGGTCCATGCCGGTGTTCCTCCGATGTGGACTGAAAAAAAAATCATGAAGCGGTCAGCAGAGCTGGAAGCGGCACTTCAAGGGCCGGACTGTCATGAATTTTTGACGAACATGTACGGCAATCAGCCAAACCGGTGGTCAAAGGAGCTGGAGGGGGTTGATCGGCTTCGAGTCATCGCCAACTACTTCACCCGCATGCGCTTTTGCGATGCCGATGGTACTCTTGAATTAAATACCAAAGGAAATGTACCGCCGAAAGGGTTTGCCCCCTGGTTTCTCCACAACCATTGTCGTCGAAAAGATCTGACCGTTATTTTTGGCCACTGGGCTGCGTTGGAAGGTCGAGTGTTTCAAAAAGGTTATGATGCACTCGATACGGGTTGTGTATGGGGAGGTACTCTAACCGCGATGCGTATCAAGGATAGAGTACGCTTTTCTGTAGACGCTGATGGATAATAAACCGTAGTATAATTAATACTTACCAATATCAGCAGTCCGGCATAATAAATGAGACGTGGATAAGTACATTTTATTTAAATGGACAGCTTAAACCGAAAACGTTGGCGGAATTGTTGCTGGAATGGCAGAAAAAGTTAGGAAAACCACAACCTTCCTCTGGGAAGGCAAAGACCAAATGGGGCGTATCTCCAGCGGTGAGATGAAGAGTTTCTCTATTGCGCTGGCCAAAGCCGAACTCAGAAAACAGGGCATAAATCCGACCAGGGTTCGTAAAAAGGGTATCAGTGTCGGGCAAGTTGGCGGAAAGAAAATCAAGCCAATGGACATTGCCCTGTTTACCCGACAGTTGGCAACTATGACCAAAGCCGGTGTACCCATGATTCAGGCTTTGGATATCGCCGCTGAAGGTTTGGACAACCTTGCTCTGAAAAACCTGATCATCCACATCAGAAACGACATCGCAGGTGGTACCACTATCTGTGAAACTTTACGGAAATACCCCAAATACTTCGATGACCTTTACTGTAACCTGGTGAATGCCGGTGAACAGTCAGGTGCTCTGGAGACCTTGCTCGACCGTATTGCCACCTACAAAGAGAAAACCGAAGCACTCAAGGCCAAAATCAAAAAGGCAATGAACTATCCGATAGCCGTTATCATCATTGCGCTGATAGTAAGTGCGATCCTGCTGGTGAAGGTTGTTCCCCAGTTTCAGGAAGTTTTCGCCGGCTTTGGTGCAGAGCTTCCCGCCTTTACCCAGATGGTCGTCAATCTCTCTGAACTTCTTCAGGAATATTATCTCGTCGTTATTATTGGGATAATTGTTGCTGGGTATGTCATCAGAAAGGTTCTGGAAACATCAGAGGCAGCCAGAAACAGGTTCGAACGACTTCTGCTCAAACTTCCTGTTGTCGGTCAGATTATCGAAAAATCCTCTATCGCCCGTTTTGCCCGAACACTGTCAACGACGTTCGCAGCAGGCGTACCCTTGGTGGATGCTCTGGATTCAGTTGCTGGTGCTTCAGGTAATGTCGTCTACCGTGAAGCGAGCATAAGCATCAAAGAGGGTATATCGACGGGTCAACAGCTCCATTTTGCCATGAGAAACACCAATGTTTTTCCCTCTATGTCTGTCCAGATGGTCGCGATTGGTGAGGAATCCGGTGCTCTTGACGAGATGCTGAGTAAGGTCGCCACCCTCTATGAAGATGAAGTTGATAACATGGTGGACAGTTTGACCAGCCTGATGGAACCGCTGATCATGGCCGTACTTGGTGTGCTGGTTGGTGGTCTGATTATTGCTATGTATCTGCCTATATTCCAGTTGGGATCTGTTGTTTAATGCATCGTGTAGAGATGTATTAAAACTGTTGACACTCTCCAAAACCCGTTTACTCTTCTTCTCAAGCAGTCGAAATTTGCCTGCTTGAGAGGAGGGTAGTGGTCCAAATGTGTGTTTCATGCGTAAATATCCCTACCGAACTCGAC
>CAMRBW010000155.1 GCA_947040555.1 uncultured Oceanospirillales bacterium
TTGTTCGGTGCCGCCAGCTTGTTCGGAAAGCCTCTTTGACCACTCCTTGATAATGGCATTGCGTGGATCAGACTCCTGATAAACCGCATGACCAAAACCCATTATTTTCTCTTTCCGCGCCAGCATGCCGAGAATGGCCTCCTCAGCCTCATCGGCCGTTTGCCATTGATCGATCATCGCCATTGCCGCTTCATTGGCTCCGCCATGGAGTGGCCCTCGCAGGGAGCCAATGGCGGCGGTAATGCAGCTATGAATATCCGACAGCGTTGAAGCGCAAACTCTGGCAGTAAAGGTTGATGCGTTGAATTCGTGTTCGGCATAGAGGATCAGTGACGCATGCATCACTCGCACATGGAGAGGGTCAGGTTTTTTATTATGCAGGGTCCAGAGGAACTGTTCAGCGAGGGAGTCTGCCTCTGTCTCCGTTTCAACCCTGATGCCATTGTGGCTGAAGTTATACCAGTAGTTGATCAGCCCCGGGAAAATCGCCAGCATACGGTCGATAGAATCCAGCTGACGATCAAAGTCGTGTTCTGTTTCCAGATTGCCCAGCATAGAGCAACCGGTACGCATAACATCCATCGGGTGAGCGGATGCCGGAATGTTCTCCAGCACCGTTTTCAGGGTGTCTGGCAGTTGTCGCAACCCCTTCAGACGGGCCTTGTAGGCGCTCAATTCCTGTCGGCTGGGCAGTTTGCCATGTGGCAATAGCCAGGCCACCTCTTCGAACTCGGCTTTATCTGCCAACACCTGGATGTCGTAGCCACGATAAGTGAGACCAGCTCCGGTTTTACCCACGGTACACAAAGCGGTCTCTCCGGCCGACTGACCGCGAAGACCTGCACCGTTCAGCTTCTTGTCAACCATCTCCATTCCTCCCGTTCTAAGAACTTATTTGCTAAATGTTCTACGAACTTTGTCTTATATTTATTGTTGTTTTTGTCTTTTCGATCAGGGGGGTGGAAGCTGCCATCTATTTTTTACCGGTTTTTTCAGCAAAAAGACGGTCCAGAGTCTGTTCATAGGCGTGATAATTGAGGAATTTATACAGCTCCTCCCGTGTCTGCATGGTATCGAGTACAGCCTGTTGGCTGTCGTCCTGATGCAGGGCTTTATAAACGTTCAATGCCGCCTGGTTCATGGCCCGAAAAGCACTGAGCGGATAGAGCGCCAGTTCAACCCCGGCACTGGCCAGTTGTGCACCGGTAAACAACGGTGTGGCACCAAACTCGGTAATATTAGCCAGTACGGGAACTTTGACCGCATCGACAAAACGACGGTATTCATCCAGCGTATGCATCGCCTCCGGAAAGATCATATCGGCACCGGCGTTGACACAGAGACAGGCGCGCTCGATGGCGGCATCAATGCCCTCCACCTGCAGAGCATCGGTGCGGGCCATAATGACAAAATCATCGTCAACTCTGGCGTCGACGGCTGCTTTTATTCTGTCTACCATCTCCTCTTTGGAGACGATCGCCTTATTGGGACGGTGACCACAGCGCTTCTGATTGACCTGGTCTTCTATATGAACCGCGGCGACTCCCGCCTTCTCCATCTCACGGATGGTTCTGGCGATACTGAAGGCACTGCCCCAGCCGGTATCGATATCCACCAGCAGTGGCAGATCGGATGCGGAGGTAATACGACGAGCGTCTTCCAAAACATCATTGAGGGAGGTCATACCGAGGTCTGGCAGCCCATGGGAGGCGTTTGCGACTCCGGCACCGGAGAGGTAGATGGCTTGATGCCCAACCTGCTCTGCCATTAGCGCGGTATAGGCGTTGATTGTGCCAACCACTTGCAGAGGTCTGCCGTTGCTGGCTACGCGGGTTACGGCATCACGAAGCCTGCGGCCGGGTGACAGTTTATGAATCATACTGTAAATTCCCCTCTTGTATTTTATGGGGCGGGTGGTAAACAGTATACGGCTGGTTCCTGTTCTGTAAACCTATCAAAGGCCTGCTTTACTCACAACTACTGTCCGGTACAATCCGGGCAGAATTGAATGGATAGTGCTCCTGTTGTGCACAACTTAATCTATCGCCCCGATCCCTGTTACTGGCTGGAGCAGGTCCGCTCTCTTGGTTACGCTATTTTGCTGGATAGTGCCGGTGCAAGTGTCGGTGCAGCCAATAGCGCCCGACGATACGATATTATCACCGCGGCTCCTGAACGGGTCACGGTTATTCGCAATGGGGAAACGGTTGTCCATGACCTGAATAACCACTCCCGCACGGTCACAGTGCAGCCGGTATTCACGTTGTTGCAAGCGCAGATGGCCGCAGTGAATACCGGTGCGTCGTCCGGGCAGCCTTCTGATCTGGCCTTTACCGGCGGACTGGCCGGTTACTGGGGTTACGAGCTGAACCACCAACTGGAGCCGGAGCGCGTCTCCGCTCGCCCCCATCAGTACCCGGATATGCTGGTTGGACTCTACCTCTGGGCGATTATTTCCGATCATCAGAATAAGAGTTGTCAGCTCTACTTTCACCCGGCTCTGGCCGAGGAGAAAAAACAGCGCATAACGCGGGCGCTTGAGCAGCAACCGACAGCCGTCAGTGCGGCTCCGTTCCTGTTAAAGTCCGGCTTTGAAAATATGACCTCGCGGCAGCAATACGATGAAGCCTTCTATAAAATTCAGCAGTGGATTGCGGCGGGCGACTGCTATCAGATCAACCTCACCCAACGCTTCAGTGCCGACTACCAAGGTGATCCCTGGCAGGCTTATCAGACCTTGCGCAGGGTGAGTCCGACCCCCTTCTCGGCATTTCTCGACTTTCCCGAGCTGAAAGTTCTCAGCCACTCGCCGGAACGTCTGTTGCTCAGTGATCGGGGTTATATCGAGGCCAAACCGATCAAGGGCACCCGTCCTCGCGGTACAACGTCGGCGCAGGATGCGGCCCAGGCTCAAGAGCTAATGAACAGCCCGAAAGATCGCGCCGAAAATCTGATGATTGTTGATCTGCTCCGCAATGATCTCGGCCGGAACTGCACACCGGGGAGTGTGCGTGTACCGGTACTGTTCGGGCTGGAAAGCTATGCCAATGTCCACCATATGGTCAGCACCATAACCGGTGAGCTGGCCGAAGGGCGTGATAACCTCGATCTGCTGCGTACATCGTTCCCCGGAGGTTCGGTTACCGGCGCCCCGAAAATTCGCGCCATGGAGATTATCAGGGAGATCGAACCGAACGCTCGCTCGGTTTACTGCGGCGCCATTGGTTACATCAGTCTTAATGGCCGTATGGACACCAATATTCCGATCCGCACTCTGGTGGCCGATCAGCATCAGATTCATGTCTGGGGTGGCGGAGCGATTGTGGCTGACTCAGAATGTCATAGTGAGTATGAAGAGTCATTGACGAAAATACGGAATCTGGTTCAGGGGCTTGAGCGTGTCTATCTGAGCAATAAGATGGTCGCAACCTGAGCAGGCTTCAAGGTAAGGGCGTTGAGGAGGACTTGTTATGAAAATCACCATGGTAGTCAAGGTGCTGCCCGATGGCTCGCAGTGTTCGAAGTGCGTTCAGGTCGGGGAGATGCTGGAGAGATCCGGCCATATCAGCGCAATCACCGAAGTGATTGAGGCGCGGGAAGATGATCCACTCTGCCAGGGTATGCAGCTCTCCATGCTAATGGGTGTCACCACCACCCCGTTCTTTATCGTGGATCGCGGTGGCAGAGATCTTGAAGTGTTCACTATCTATCTCAAGCTGGTCAAAGAGGTGCTGGAAGCACAACCGTGAGCTGGACTACCGAAACGGCAGCTCGATATGCTCAAACAGCTCGTCAATATCGGCTTTGCTGTGGCGGGACACCACTTCATCCACCAACTCTCTGGTCAGATGGGGAGCAAACTGCTCGATAAAGTCATACATATAGCCGCGCAGGAATGTGCCACGCCGAAAGCCGATGTGAGTCACGCTGGGTTGAAACAGGTGGCTGGCATCGATGGCAACCAGGTCTTTATCCAACAGGGGGTCGTAGGCCATTTTTGCCACGATCCCAACACCGAACCCCAATCGCACATAGGTTTTGATCACATCAGCATCCGCAGCCGTGAAGACGATCTGAGGGTCAATCCCTTCACGAATAAAGGCATCATCCAACTTGGAGCGCCCGGTAAAGCCTGATACGTAGGTTACCAGGGGCGATTGGCCAATATCCTGCAGCCTCAGTGGCTGCTGCACCTGGGTCAGCGCATGATGGACCGGCACTAGTATGCAGTGAGTCCAGCGATAACAGGGCACCATGACCAAATCAGTGAACATATCCATGGCTTCAGTAGTGATGGCAAAATCGACCGAACCGTCAGCCGCCATCTCGGCGATTTGGCTGGGTGCACCCTGATGCATTTTGAGATCAACATCGGGATATTTGCTGATGAACTCCTGAATAATCGGAGGCAGTGAATAACGGGCCTGAGTGTGCGTCGTCGCAACGCTGAGCCCGCCTTTCTTCTCATTACTGAACTCTTGAGCGACCTGTTTGATCGAGTCCACCTTGCGCAGAATCTCCCCAGCGGTTTCGATAATTTTTTCACCGGCGGGGGTAATTCTGGTCAGATGTTTGCCGCTACGGGCAAAAACCTCAACCCCAAGCTCATCTTCCAGTAAGCGAATCTGCTTACTGATGCCAGGCTGAGAGGTGTAGAGGCTCTGGGCGGTAGCCGAGACATTTAAATCATGATGGGCTACTTCCCAAATATAACGCAGTTGCTGAAGTTTCATTGGTGACCTCCACTCAAGCCATATACGCTGAAGGTATAGAAGAATTCATGTTTATTGCTTATAAAAATAAATGGTGGCCACTGCATTTTCAAGATGCCTAAATAAGCAAGGGTGGGTTTAATCATAAATTCTAACAACCAGACAAATATTTATAACTGTAGACAATAATTAAAATTATGGATGCTTGGATACTTGACGGCTTTCTCTATATTTTGGCGGGTGCAGGAGTCGGCTTTGCTGTGGGGCTGACGGGCATTGGCGGAGGCTCGCTGATGACACCGCTATTACTGATGTTTGGCTTTCCCCCTCCGGTCGCTATCGGTACGGATTTGATGTATGCGGCCATGACCAAAACCAGTGGCGTTATTGCCCACCAGCGTCAACATACCATCAACTGGTCTATCGTCGGCACGCTGGCGCTTGGCAGTGTCCCTGCTTCTCTGGTGACTATCTGGTTGTTGAAGAACTATTTTACCGGCGGTGAGTCCTACGCCCATATCCTGACCAGCTGCCTTGGCTTTATGCTGATTTTGACTGCACTGGTATTGCTGTTTCGGAACCGAATCCTGGCTTCAGACGACAGGGGTGGCATGATTCACTGGCTACAGGAGCGATCGCGTTCAGCGACAATGGTCATGGGACTGTTTC
The DNA here is from genome assembly GCA_947040555.1 of uncultured Oceanospirillales bacterium. Taxonomy (GTDB): domain Bacteria; phylum Pseudomonadota; class Gammaproteobacteria; order Pseudomonadales; family Endozoicomonadaceae; genus Sansalvadorimonas. The sequence continues at coordinate 5,382 of CAMRBW010000155.1, forward strand.
TTGGTTTTTTGGTGACACTCTCTTCGGTGGGAGCGGGCGCTTTTGGTACCGCGGTTCTGATCATCCTCTACCCGACGCTCGCTTCAGTACGAATTGTCGGAACGGATCTGGCCCATGCCGTACCATTGACGCTTATTGCCGGTGCGGGTCACTTTTGGCTGGGCAATGTTGATCTCTCTCTGCTGATCTGTCTGCTGATTGGCTCCCTTCCCGCCACCCATTTTGGCGCGCGGGTCGGAAGCCGGATCCCGGAGCTTTTGTTACAGCGGATACTGGCGGTCATTCTTCTGACACTGGGTAGCTATTACACCCTGACCATGTTCACTTTTTTTTAGTCATTTTATCGAGAAAGCCCATAACAAACGCTGACTGAGCAGCGGCTGGCAGTCCGTGATGATCCCCGGCAATGGGTGACACGGCAACTCAGACTGGAGAAGCAGATCAAACAGATGGCTTCTCAACGGGACAAAGAGCTAGCTCGTACACGGCTTCCCGCCAAGGCAAAAAAGGTGCTTGACAGTCTGGATAACCACTGGGAAGGACTCACCATGTTTGTCGATAATCCTGACATACCGATGGATAATAATATTGCGGAACGAACCATACGTGGCGGGGTGCTTGGCCGGAAAAATTACTATGGCAGAGGAAGTCAGTGGAGTGCCGAGCTGACCGCGGGTTTCTTTACCATTCTGATGACTCTCAACCTCTGGGGGATCAACCCCAAACTGTGGCTGACTGGTGACCTGTCCAGTGATATCCAGAAGGGTGCAGGTTACGTGACAAATCTGCTCTGCAGTTATGCTGTTTTGCTGTTTTGCTGGATGGGAGTAGCAAATAGTTACGACATTTTTAACAAGAAAATGGCCATGTCCTTCAAATGGACTTATAAAGGGCAGGCTCTGCAGGTATCAAATGGCATGGTGTTTTAAGCTTCTCAGTACTAGTGCAGCTGAGCGCTTATCTCCATACAGGCCTCAAACCACCTCGTTCCC
>CAMRBW010000156.1 GCA_947040555.1 uncultured Oceanospirillales bacterium
AAAGGTGAAAAGGGGCACCCACAGATTGTGAAAAAGAATTATGAATGTTCTTTTTCTTCCTTTCTATATGTCAATGGCTCTGAAGTTCCCAAGGCTTTATTGAATCGAGAGGCCTATCAGATTCTTATTATGGATCGGGGGTTTATTACGCCCGCTGGGCGAACTGAATTTGCGCCGTTGTCATAGTGGCTCCCGGGTTAGGAGGCTGTAGACCCATTAGTTTACTTTGCTGGCGGTGCGTCGAGCCGTGTCACCATGGCAGACAGGTTATCCGTAGAACCAGCTATAAAGGAAAGGCCAACCAGTTTGGCGGCGGTCACTGCCGGTGAGTCTTGAATATCGAGAGATTCATTGGTGGCCTGACCGAGCTCATCGGTTGTGGCGACGTCCGTCAATCCATCGCAGGTCTGGACAAGGGTTTTTCCCTTAAGATCAGCGGCTTTGATTCGGGTGATTTTGGGTCTGGCGCTGACCGCGCCATCTAAGAAGTGGTCTCCCAAGGAGCGGCCTGGGGCCAGTTTCCCATTAATTCCACCATAAAAGACCTTTCCCTCACGCTTCTCGATAGAGCTTTTATATTTGTCCTCAGTTGGCTTGGCATCCTCACTGAGCTGCTCGGTTTTCCCGTTGCTATCGACCAATATGGCTCTGGAGTCCCCCAGGTTGGCCACCCAGAGATCGCCATTGATTCTCAGGGCTACATTGGCAGTGGTGCCGGAACTATCTCTTGGATAATCGTCTGTCTTGGTCACGTCCAAGTCAACAAAGGCGATTTTCAGGGCATTCCAGATGCCTTCATCACTCAGTCCGTCTTTATTGAACTCCTCAATGCGTTTTTTGAGGTATTCAACAATATGTTGGCTGGCATAGTCTGACCATTGGGAACCGCCATGGCCATCAAAAATGCCGGTGATATCAATGGTGATATTTTGGTCACCCACCTCTACAGTGAACTGACTGGCAATATGGGCATCTTCCATATTTGGCCGGCGGCCCCGAGCAGACGCAATGCCGGTTTGTGTGGCAGAGAAGGCTTCATAGTTGACGGTGGTCTGCTCGTTAATATTGGGCTCACTTGGGTCGGTCCAGTTGACTGAACAATTACCCTCATTTCCATTGCCTATAGAATGGTTTAAATTATTATGATCTTTTATATGGGAAAAAGAAATTTCACCTAAATCTTTTAGTGGCTTGGTTTGTTGATTCTTTGCTGCGTCCAACTCATCTGTCAGTTTCTTTTGAATACTCTGCTTATCTGTAACCACTCTGTACTCAAGTTCTTCTTTGTTATCAATATAATGAGTTGGTCTGTTAGCCTCGGGAAGGACTTCTCTTTCTGAATCCGCAAGTTTGGCTGCTGGAATGGTTTGTTCACCGGTCGGGGCATTGGTATCAGAAGCAGGCAACCCCTGATTGGGCGATAACAGGGACGAAGGTTGATGTGCTGTTGAATTCAAACAATAAGTGCTATCACCTACAAACTGGTCTGCGTCTGGACGTAGACTGGCCTCCTCCTGGGCCAGCTTCTCCTTAATCTGATTGAGCAAGGGGATATTATCCACGCCTGTTGTTTTAATGAGGCTTGAAGTGAACATGTCATAGCCCGGTGTTGGATGCCAGTCATTATTATCATTGAACATTAAAAAATGACAGTTATTGTCTAGCTTTATATCAATAAGTTTTTTTTTATCATTGTTTATGGTTCTGAGGGTACCTACAGTAAAATGATTAGCAGTGGCAAGCTTGTTCATCAATAATGAATTTTTAGCCAATTCATTCTCTTTAGTAGTGATATAAAGCGATGAAAGTTTTTGATCAAGAACTGTAGGATCAAGTTCTGTGTTAAGTAGTCGTTTTAGATCTATGGATTGTGAGCGGTTGAACAAAAAGTCCTTTGGTATCAGCAGTCCTTTGTGTTCTAAATATAAGTTGCGGTTGCTGTCAGCATCTGTTTTTTTATTCAAAGTGAGTGGATCCTCCTTGCTGACCTGTCCGGCATCGTTTTTTGGTGTCACCAGTTCAGATTTTTTAGTGACCTTGAAACCTTTTGCTTTTTCTTTATATTTTTCAGGTGTTTCTATGCTTCTAGTGCCAAAGGAATCAATAATATCAGAAGGATGACCATCCTTAAAAATTTGTATCCAGGTGTGATGTCTATTTTTATTTTGATTGGTGAATACAGTGCCGGTTACAACCCGGGAATTAATTCCATATTCCGCAAGCAAAATTGAACCTAATATGCTTAATTCACAGGAAGTACAGGCTTCCTTATCAAGAAATTCTCCCAAGTCAGTATCATTGCCATTTTTTTCATAGATTGCATTTGTTTTGTTAGTATCAAGGTTTCTTATCCGTGGAATAATCTCGTTCAGCCATGTCTTCACTATTAGTTTTTGCTGTTCATCTGTATAGGAAGATCCTGGTTGAATGCCTGTTTTTTGTTGTATTTTCTGTGTTGCTTCTTCTAAAAAGCAAAGTAATTGTTTAGATTTTAAATCTATTCGTACTATTTTATCGTTATTTATGGAAACATAATCTGAGTTTTTCTGGCTGTGGAATTCAAGTTTTTTATTAAAATCAACATTTTCCCTGCGCTCGGTTTTCTCATCTTTCAATAATGCCTCATTGATCTCGTGAAATAATTTATTATTATATAGATCGGGAATCATATCTTCTCCACGGGAGAAATATAAAGGGTTTTTCAGGTCTGTTGAAATGCCAGGGATTGGGTACCACTGGCCTTGTTTTTTTGATTTATACATCAAGAAGGAGATTTCCTTGCCCAGCTGGATCTCAACAACTTTATGATCATTTATCGTTGCTTTAAACTCACCTACGTTAAATGTGCTGACACCCCTTGCCTTCGCTCTCATCTTCGCAAGAATTCCAGAGAGCCTCTTTTTCCTGACACCCTTGATGTGTTTGTAGATTTCATCTTGTTTATCATTTAGCGGTGTTTCTGATTGTAGTGATGCCAAGACTCCATCGGCATCAAGCCCTTTCTTTTCATCATCATTGTACAAGGTATCAAATAAATACTGTTCAGGTACCTGAACACCGTATATTTCACGAGATTTGTTTTCGTTGGCCGCTTTGGCAGACTGATCAGGTAGAGGTTGATTTATTGTCTGCGGGGCAGCCCTCTCAGAGTCTGCGGTAGGAGATTTCAGAATGTTGGTATCTTCTGCGGAATGAACGCTTTTTTTATCGGTACGGTGCTTTCCTTGTGTGTCTGTTTTTAATTGTGTGTCTGTTTTTAATATGGGTCGAGGCTGACTGGCTTTTGGCTTCGGTCTGTCTGTCTTTAACGGCTCTGAGCTGGCAGGTTTTTGCTGGTTGTGCTGTCGGGGGGATGGGGCTGTGTCAACCGCTGCTTCCTGAGGGTTGCTATCCGTTTCCAGCTTAAAGCGGTCAGCCGCTGACTGCGCCAGTTCGGTATCGGATTCCACTGGCGCTTTTGTTTGTGGTCGGGGAACGCCGCTCCTTGGTGCGGTGTCTGGGGTCTTTGCCTCTTGCAGTATTTTTGATTGGGTATCCGTGTTCCTCTTCGATGTGACATTCCGTTCGTGTAATGCTTGTGTGGGCACCGGGCTATCTGAGTAAAATTTATGCCCGAATCTTTTTCTTGCTATCTGAACGGCCTTGATTCGTCCCAAGACGTTTACGGCCTTTTTGAACGTTTTGAAGAAGAAACTAGTGATTGTATTATTTGTATTGACAGGTGGTAGATCTTTGTTCATTTTATTTGTCTGCTTATATGATTCGTTCTTCGTTCTTCGTTCTTCTTTAATCAGCTTTGCAAGTGGTAGTTAAATACCACTTTCTTTAAGAATAAACAAAAATAGGCCCTTTCGCAGGTTGGCTAATCATTTTTGACCCTCCTGACGAATTTTCAGATACAGATAATCAAGATCCCTGAACCCAGACAGCACAAGGCCTGAGAGGTAAAATACACCCATCCAGGTATTTCACCTGCAGGGTGAGTTTTCGTGAAATTGAAAATAGAACAATCTGACACCGAATTTTATACCGCCGACAGCGGGTCTGTATTTCATAGTCTATGGCATAAACCAGAAAACAACACTCAAGAAAACGTAACTGCTCAAAATTCGTAGGCAAAATCGGTTATTTTTCATCTGATACCCTTGACATTACTGGCCTGTAGCCAATTTTCATTCAAATTTGCCTACACTTTTTGAGCAGTTACAAGAAAACCCTGTTATCTGTTAACAAAAGGCACGGCATTATCGCACTGTATAAAGATCATGCTACCAGTGAGCAGTTTCACGGCGAGTTCAAAACGGATCTGGATCTTGTCAGGTAAGTTTGCCACCAATGCGCTGGTCATGAGCCTGGGGGCACTGGTCTACAATATTTTGCGCTGCATGGGACAAAAGGTACTGTCAGGGTCAGGTGCACCGGTTCGTCATACAGCCAAACGACGCCGGTTGAAAACGGTTATGCAAGAGCTGATTTATCAGGCAGCCCGGCTGGTAAAATCAAGCCAGCAATATACCCTGCGGTTTAGCCGACACAGCCCGGGTTTTCGTGCTTTTCGTCGTTTGTTATCGGAATATGCTTTTTGTTGATGGTCTGACCTGACTCAACCGGCTGACAACTCTCCAAAACAAGATAATAAAGGCTTTCACCGAAGGCCATGGTGCCCTGTATTCTGAAGACCAGAAAAAGCCTTTAGAAACCAGTTCTGCCGGTAATGTTGGTGCCTTTTTAAATAAACCCTGAATAGTTCACAGTAAAAAATTGAATCCGGAGTTTTACTCAGTGTTCTTAAGTGCGGGAAATGTGCAAGTAATCAATAAGTCACGGATTCAGGTTATGTTTAAACGGCAGGCGTAAGGTCTAAATCGTGATCGGCCATTCTGCAAATATGGACGACCTTCGGCAGAGCTTCAGGCTTATTGCAAGTAAACGTGTTCAGGCATGTTTGTTCGGTGTCAGGCGAGGTCAGGCAGAATTATGAACTGAGTCATTGAGGGTTGCCTTTTGGTTTGACATGTATTGGTGATACCTGCAGCCCGGGTCGGCAATCCTCATCATCATTATTAATGAAGCAGTGTCAAATCAGCTCTGAATTTCTATTGTTTAGAGGAGGACTACTGCGTCCAGCGATTGACGACCAGCTTTATGAGTACCTGTATTTCCTGTAATCGCCAGCCTCCCGGCAATACACATTCATCCTGGCCTTCGGTCTCGATGGAATCATCTTGCGGTGTCGGTTCGTCCAGCGTGACATCGCTATCCCATAGCCCCCGTCCATCCGTTGACCAGGGAACAACCGGCTGAGAGACGTAGTTGCCCGCACAGATATAGGCATAGTCTCCGGTTTTTTTTGCCTCAATCTTCTTCCGGGGGTACAGCTTGGCAATTTTCGAGCCATCTGCGTTTTCGAATTGAACATATTTCAGAGTAAAGCTGCATGGAATAGGAGAAATTTCGCCAGTGTATTGGTTCTTTTTGTCATACAGGTGAGTACATTTGTGTCCTGTTACCCTTCCGTGGATCGATGATCTTTCCACATAGAGCAATCCGTCCTTTGTTTTTTTCGTGTTATTGATGTCGAAGAATAACTTCTGTGTGCCAGGGTCTGGCAGATTATTAATCTCTACGAAAAAAAAGGACTCATGTACTTCCTGTCCGCCCATTTTCTCCTTCAGATGCTGCAAAAATGCCAGCGGAAACTCCAGTCGGGCCTTGCTGCCACGCCCGAAGCCAACGCAGTTGGCCAAGCATAAAGGGGGCCATGATGTCCTGATCATTGCAGCGGACATTTTAACCCGTGACCAGTCCAGGTCTTCGATGTTTTTAAGAGCATCCTCCGGATAATATTCACTGGCCAGTGATGATGCGCAAACCAGTATGGCGGCGCACAGCAGAGGAATTCCGGTTTTGCAAGACATAATATGTCCTCACGACGCGAATGATTAAAAATGATCCTGACAGCTATCCACCTATAACCATGTAGAGGCCAGCTGTCGTTCGTAATCCGTCGCTCACCGGCTCCGTAGAGAGACGGGTATGCATCGGCGTTTGATACAGAAGTGCGTCGGCTTCTGGATTTACTGGCCGTTTCATGGCCAATAATAAAAAATGAACTCTGTGTCGTATGTTTAAACTGCAGTGGTTAGGTATGGATCGTGATCGGGAATTCTGCAAGACTGAACGACCTCCGCCAGTGCAAACGGTATAACGCCAGGCTTTCACTTTTTGGTTTGCAGGGGCTTTAGCCAGCTTTTACGCCGACCTTCTCGCCACTGCTCAATGCGTTCCTGAACAGCAGTGGGTAGTGGGTCAAACCTGCAATTTTTCATGAATATTGACTCCAAATTCAACCTTA
>CAMRBW010000157.1 GCA_947040555.1 uncultured Oceanospirillales bacterium
TCTGGTGGGCTGACGGCTCTGGTGGGCTGACGGCTCTGGTGGGCTGACGGCTCTGGAAGGTTAATGGCCTGAAGTGAAAAACCCGCTATTGGCAGCAGTAGCGGGTTTTTTTCGGGCTATTGATCAGGAATTGTTAATGTGTGGAGGTACGGAAGTCTATCCGCTCATCGCTTAATCCCGCGTCAGGATCGTTATAGACATCCATATTTAGCTCCCCTTCATGCTTGGCAATGATACAGGTGATCGCACAGTCGCCGGAAATATTAACTGCCGTCCGCACCATATCCAACAGACGATCAACGCCCATTATCAAGGCGACACCTTCCAGCGGCAAACCGACCTGTTGCAGTACCATGGCCAGCATCACCAGACCCACACCAGGAACACCCGCAGTACCCACGGAGGCCATAGTGGCGGTGAGGATAACGGTCAGGTAGTCACCCAGACCCAGGTCAATACCAAAGGCCTGGGAGATAAATACCGTGGCCACACCCTGCATAATGGCGGTGCCGTCCATATTAATGGTGGCACCCATGGGGATGGTGAAGGAGGCAATACTGTTGGATACCCCCATCCGGCGCGTCACCGTCTCCATGGAGACCGGAATGGTGGCGTTACTGGATGAGGTACTGAAGGCGAACATCATCGCATCTTCCATCTTTTTCAGGAAGGTCAGCGGATTGAGACCGGCCAGCAGTTTCAGCAGCGAGCAGTAGGTCACCAGCAGGTGCATGGCCAGCAGGGCCAATAGCAGCACAAAGTACTGGATCAGGTTGGCGATGGCACCGAACTCGATCTGGGTGAACAGGCGCGCCATCAGGGCAAAGACCCCGTACGGTGCAATATTCATCAGCAGGGCGACCAGCTTCATCATGACCTCGTTCAGGGAGACGAACAGGTCAGCCACTTTTTTGCCTTTCTCGCCGGATGCCGCAATGGAGATACCGAACAGCAGGGCAAAAACGATGATCTGCAGGGTATTACCAGAGGCCAGGGCGCCAACCGGGTTGCTGGGGAATATATTAATAAATACATCAACGAGGGCTGGCGAACTACCGGGAGTAAACGTAGATGTTCCCTCCAGGTTGGCACCGATACCGGGGCGCACAATCAAACCGCCAATAATGGCGAAGGTGATAGCGATACAGGTGGTGGTCAGGTAGATACCCACGGTCTTGAAACCAAGGCGACCAAGGACGGAGACATCACGGAGAGAGCAGGTGCCGCAGATCAGGGAGGTGAAAATCAGCGGTACAACCAGCATCTGCAGACAGGTGATAAAGATGCGGCCGACCACATGAAGCAGGCCCTCGGTGACGTAGGTATCAACAAATACACTGGTGGGGAACAGGCTGCGGGACAACAGACCAAAGGCGATGCCAAGGATCATGCCGATCAGCACTTTGGTTGTCAGGGTCAAACTGTTCCAGGGTTTTATTTTTAACATACAGCCTTTCCTTGATGAACAACGGTCAGATCATACCTTCAGTCGTATCCCGTTCGGAAGGGGTATGCTGGGGTTTTCTGTGAAAAGGGCTCAATGCCATGCGAGAGTCGGGGGCCTTGTCTGACCCGGGATTATTCATGGGGCTCCCATAAAAGCCCTTTGACAGTGTAGCTAACAAGTAACTGCTCATAATTCGTAGGCAAAATCGGTCGTTTTTCACATGACCCCCTTGATATTACTGGCCTGTAGCCAGTTGCTCTTAAAAATTGCCTACACTTTTTGAGCAGTTACGCTAACAAGCCTGTTAGAAGTGGTAACAGGTCAGAAACTACAATGCCTTACTTGTTGTCATAGGATAGTAACGTTTAATTGTAAGGAGATAATAAATATGAACGTAAAAAAACAAGATCAATATTTTGCTAAATATCCTACTAGAACTGGTAATACTGGAAATGTTAGGGACATGAATGTTATGGGCATGAATGGTAGGAGAGTAAAGACAACAATAACAGAAACAGAAACAAAAACAGCAAAAGGCGACGGGGTCACAAGTAAATATCGCAGGATTGTTAGCGTTAAGCAAGAGCAGGTTGTAGGTAATAGTCCAGGTCTAGTTACGGGTCTAGTTACGGGTGGTGTAGCTGCTGGTGCATGTGTGGTTTTACTGGGAACATTGGTTCCTGTGGCAAAACTTTCTAATGCAGGGATGTGGGCTGTAGGTTGTGCTGTGTTTGGAGGTTGTTCAGGTTTGGGAAGAGTTATGTATAATGAAATTCAAAGGTTTTTAAAGCATATTGCTAAAGATACAGGTTTGGTTGATTCAAACAATGAAAAAATAAAAGATAGTGATGGGGGTCGTAATGATAGGGACTCAGAATCCGAAGAAGAAATTGATCGTGATAATTATCTGGCCGGCTGGCCGGCTGCTGATCAACAGCAATGCTCACTCAGCAGTGGGGATTCACCCCCAAAGGAAGAAAAATCCCGAAGAGTAACACGATCACAAACATCCAAAAATAAAAGATTATCAAAATCTTAAAGTAGTCATATACAAGCGAAGTAGAGTTAATTAATAGCTGCTGCGTAAGCCCTGTGATCAACAGGGGTGTGATTCTTCTGGCGATAGTTGAAGCTGTATCAAGTGTCTACTTTTTATGATCCATGATGCAGTTCCTTCGATTACATTCATTAAATTTGGACTTTTATGTTGGTAAATGATTCGTTATAAGAGGAGTTAATTTATTTTATGTGTTGACAGCAATAAAACATAATGGAAAAGGGAGTTATTATGAAAAGTACGGTGTTTTTAAAAATTGTGTGTAGCACTTTGTGTTTGCTTATGATGGTAAGTGCCAATGCCAATGCCAATGCCAATGCCAATGCCAATGCCAATGCCAAGGAAGAGATACCTGGAAATTCATGGGATCTTAGTTTTCTATGGAATTACTCAAAGGCCAATTTTGAAAAAAGGTTTGGATGGATTGGCAACGTTTGGTGTGAACAACGAGGTTATTGTTATCGAGATAATGAATTAGATGTAAAAATAGAAGAAGTTTCAGAATTAGAGGTAAAAATAGAAGAAGTTTCAGATGCCATGAAGTTTATGGGGTTTGAAACGCTGCCCATCAGTAAAAACGAGATAAGAAAACGATATCGAATTCTTTCCAAGCATTACCACCCTGATCGTTGTCCAGGAAATGATGTTAAATGTCATGTGCAGTTTCTTAATCTCCATCAATCCAAAGATCTACTCTATGACTTTTATGGTCTTATCAAAAAAAGGGAAGTCAAGGTTGTTGTACAGAATCATGGAAGTAGAAGTAGTCAACAAGTTTTTATGCATATGGAAAATAATTCAGAGAATACCCAGCGTTACTTCCTTTTTAATATTTTTGAATGGTTTGGTGAAGTTACATATACAGTGGCATCTAAAGTGAGATCCAGTATGCACGAAGCATTTTGTATGGCTGGTGCCACACTATACTGTAAGTCAAATCGTACAGGGTTTATCACAGATAGCGTGCAATCTTCACACAGCGAGGTGTCTATTTACACTTCAAAGAAAGAAGAAGCTACAGCAATTCCCGCTCTTAATACGATATTGGTAAAAACCACGGGGGCACAGACTGTGCCCGACGGGGACGAGAGTCATCAGCAACCAGAAGTCAGCTCAAAACTGTTCGAGGCAGAAAAAAAGATCAGCACTATAGCCCTTGCGGATCAAGGGATCCAGAAAAGAACGGGAATTGCTGAAGAAACTACTAATACTGAAATTATAGAGAAACAGCAGAAGTTGGAAAATGCTGCCTTCCAGATCGCCTCGTTCCAGAAGGATAAAGATTTAGCATATTCATCATTACATGATGAGTATGAAAAAATCAGCCAGTTGTCTCAAGATGGCCTGAGAATAAAGGAAGAGATGCATCAGTGTGATGGGTTTTTTAGTTTTTGCTTTAATGGGTTATTTAAAAGCAATAAAGAAGTTTCTGATAAAGAGATTACTGATTTAATAAGTAAAGCTAAAGATAATTACTCGGACATAATAAAAGTAAAATCCAAAGTTGAAAGTGAAATCAAGGAAATTGAAAGTGAACTTGGGCAACATTACGCTGTAGCTCATCAGGAAACAGGAGAGTTGTCTGAAGTGGAAGAAAGTTTCCAAAAAGAAATCAAGAGAGTATCCGAGTTAAAGGCTAAACATCAAGGGTTGTTGGATTTCATAGAAAAAGCACAAGCGCTTATAGTAGATGCTGAGAAAGTTGCTACCGATGATTTGAAAAAAAGTCTTATCGCGAAAAACGGTGAGCTAACAAATAAAACGGAAAGTATGATCACAAACGTGTATGAAAAACATAGCACTTTAGAAAATGCTTTCATGGAAGGTTCTACGATTGTTGCAAGCCTGGAAAAAAGATTTGATTTATACAAAAAACAGTTGGATAAGTCGATTGATAAGTACAGTGGGCCTTCTGAATATCGGACTATTAAAATGCAAATTAATAGTGCAGTTAAGGAAAAAAATAGCCTTGAACTTTTGTGGGAAATTGCTTTAAAACAGAGGGATAGTATTGAATATAAGCAATTTGAGGAGATACAGGATCTTCCTGTTGGTACGCCAGAACAGCTTAAGAGTAAGCAGAGCCAGCTTAAGCAGTTTATGTTGGATGTTCCTGAGGTTGATCTTAAAACTGATCAGGAGTTATCCGCTGCAAAGGATTATGCTTCTGCAATTCAGGAAACGTACGAACGGATGGAGCAGCTTTATACTTCTATATCAAAGCAGCTTGATGTGGAAATACTATCCAAGAATCGCAGAAATGCAAATGATAAAATACTTCGCTATCAAGAAGTTGTAAAAAATTACAATATAAAAAATGAGCACGGGCAGATTAATTCTTATAATGATAATGTAACAAATATAGATGAAGAAATTCTTTCTTCATCTGATAGCGATGAATATAAAAACAAGATTACATTGTTATCAAATATTGCTGAATATGAAAATGGCGAACTATCCCGTTTGAAGAATGTATTCTCTAACCTGAAAGATGATTTTGATAAAGATAAAGAAATAAGTGATAAGATGCATCAGTGTGATGGTTTGTCTGGTTCTTTTAGGCGCTTGTTAGGCTATAAAAATGAGCGGTTAAATAGCTCTGCACTAGAACATCTTCAGAGTAGGGTTGATAATCATGATGTTGAATTCGTAGAGTTAAAAGGAGAGTTAATTGTTCGTGCAAGTGAAATTAACAATAAAATTAATACGATTAATGATATGAAAGAAATGCTCAAAAAAAAGAATAAGGATCTTAATATTAAAAATGAAAAACTTCTAATAACTCTAAACAGCCTTCCCAATGTGGAGGAAGCTATTAATGCTTTGTATGATATATATATAAACATAGAAAATACACCGATACCGAAAGACTCTCCCACTATAGTTTCGCTGAAAGACAGTGTGGCCTATGGAGCTTTACATTTAAAGCTTGACCTCGAAGAGGCCATAAATAATAGCAGGGAATTGTTGAAAAAAAACATAAAGTTAATATCAATCAAAATTGATAATTTAAACTCTATGTTAGAAAAAAAGAAGTATGATTTAGCTAGGGTCTATAAGGATTACCAGGATTTGGAAAAAAAGGTCGATGACGATATTGGGAACATTGCCGAACTAAAAATAGTAACATCTAAAGACTTTGATTCTGTTGTTGCTGAAGAGAAGATAAAACAAATTTCGTCGAAAACTTCACGCAATCGTTCATTTCATAAGGAATACGCTAATAAGCGTCGCAACCGACGTTACGAAATAGAACGACAAAAACGTACTGAAGAGCAGGATCGAGAAAAGCAGCAGAGATGGTTCAATACCATGGCGATATTTGAAAACTTCTCGACGCCGCCAAATCAGTCATCACCAAAGCGTCTGGTAACGTCCAGTCTGGTGCCATCACGGTCGGTAGATGATGTGTTATTATTCCGGGAAGGTTTGACTCTAGCGAAAAGCATCAGTGTTACTCCGGCACAGTTATCCAAGGATTTGGTTGAAACCCAGACGGCCACTGCGACTGCAATGGGCGAGCCTGTAGAGGCCGAGTCGCTCTGGACAATATTCTCATCCGGGGATGTCCAGGAAAGCCAGATGTCCGTTCCAGTGATGCCTGTGGTCAACAACGATGGTGGTGTGAGTTCAAACCGGGCATCCGGATCTGATACGGGAATACCCGAGATTGTTACCGAGGCGCACCAGGTGTCAGAGCAGCCCTCGACAGTTTTTGTATTCGATGTTTTCCAGCAAAGCCCGGAGTCCACTCAGGCCACTGCAGTTTTGAGCACTGATATAAATTC
>CAMRBW010000158.1 GCA_947040555.1 uncultured Oceanospirillales bacterium
TGAATATCAATAGCCTTCAACAAAAAACGGCTAACGCCTTTATTGACCTTTGCTTTGTAAATCAGAATGATTCAGTGGTGTTGGCAGCAAATCATCTATGTTCTTTGATAGCAGTGTGATGTCACCTGCAGTCGTTTCAACCAGTATGCCTATGTTGTGATCAGCAAAATTGGTCATGGATGAATAGATGGCTCGACCATTAACCACTTTAACAGGGCCACCCCAGCTCTCCCCATCATCCTTGCTGCTCCATACCCCAAGATTGTAACGATCGGCCGCCCCTGGCCTGGAACCAATGGGGGCAGAGAATAGAAGCACACTGTCGGATGTCTGAGTCGGCTCGTCGGGGTATCGGATCAGGCTGCCATTAACCCTGTTAATCTTCATCCGCAGTTCATCTTTATCAAGAAGAGTCCAGGTGATGCCCGCATTTAAACTGGTAAATTGTACGCGAGGCCCGTAGCTGACATTACCATAAACCTGAGTGCCATCATTGCGACAGGTCATTAGCAGGTTGCCGTTATCCAGCTCAACGATCTGACTTTCCGTCATGTTGGCATTTTCTAATGATCTATTTTTGAAAGCATGGGGCATCTGAATCAAAACACCGCTGTGCCAGCTTTTCCCATGGTCATCGGAATAGATAGACGCCACACTAAACTCACCAAAGGCATCCATAATAATGCCAGGAAAAATCAGGCGACCGTTATGCCCACCCTGAATCTCGTTCTGCCATTTTAGTTGGATACCACCCCCGGAGCCTGAAACAAGAGCTTTCCAGCCCAGGGCGCCATCCCCCTTGCCGGACAAACTGCTGATCCAGCCTTGAGCTTCTGGTGTTGCATCTTTCATGAGCCTTGCGCTGCTGTCATAGCTTACCACTGTTTTTCCTGCTATCTGAAAGACCACGCTCTGGTAAGCGGCCCGGCCATCCGCAGACGTACTCGTATTGCCAAAATAGACACCGTTTTGATCCCCTGCCTCGCTGCCTCCCCAATCAGAGCGAATCAACTTATTGTCAAAGTAGTAGTCGACACTTCTGTTTTTCGGGTTAAATTTTATTTCTGTTGTGTGAAAGTCGAGAGATCCTGTCTCTTTAACCAACACGGCGGTGCCAGCGTCGCCTTCAAATTCAGCCACCAGATCATTATTTTTATTGAGACTGATCAGCGCTACAAATTGTTGAAGGGAGTCGACATTGGAGAAGTATTCGGTAACAGACCCGCCCTGTAGAACCTTTCTTCGAGAGGTCAGGGTCCACCCTAATTGCGCGGCATCAACATTCTCTCCTTCAGATGTTTTGTAAGTCCATGATGCACGGCCGCCCCAGCCTCTGGCATCCCAGGACCGTTCCCGGAGGTCGTCATCAATGTTGACGGGGAGATCCCATGTAGAGCTGTCAACATTAAACTCTTGCTTGATCAGGCGGTTTTGCATATCCGGAGTGATACAGGCATTCTCTTCCGCGCAGTTGTCTGGCCATTGGGTATAGATGACCATGTGTTTTTTGTTGACGGCATCATAGATGGCCCGTGGGTCAGAATAGTCAGAAGAGGCAGCCTCGGGATGCTCGGCAGAGATTTTTTTCACTTCCGACCAGCTCTTGCCACCATCGTGAGAATACTTGGCCGACATATTGATGTTACCCGGCCTGCCCGGACCTGAAGAGTTTGGACGCCCTTCTGCATAGGCGAAGGCCGTATTTTCGGACACCGCCTGCAGTGCCGGTATGCGGTAATACTTGCTGCCGTCTCCGCCTTTTTCATTGCCGCCATTAAATAGCAGGATGGTGGGGTCATTGTGGCGTATGTTTTCAGACGCAGGTGCTGGCGTAGGCACAGGTTTAGGCATAGGCAGCCGTTCGGGATCTCTCCCCCAGGCGGAGGGTACGAGGAGTAGTGCAGCGACTACTAAAGGATAATGTTTTGGCCTCGTTTTCAAATATGGAATAGTCGGCAATGCGCTGATGCACGATAGCCATTGAATAGACAGATGTTTCATCTTACACCCCAGCAGGGTTAGGGAATGCATGGAAACCGTAGCGTTGTCTGGAAAGAAAATAGGATATGAAGCACTGCCACGGCGAGCCGAACAAGTATGTTCGTCAATGTGAATATCTGCCAGTTATGCAATGCAACGTTCTGGTTATTACAAACGTTCTGCTCCGCGATGAGCGATAGTCTGCACTCTGTCGCTCATCGCGGAGCAGAGTCAATCTCTTCTGAAGTTGTTTGTTTTCACGGTCTATTTTTTACAAGTAAAAAAGGAGCTGGGTGATGATGACGGTGTGGGCATGTGCTGGTTTCAGGTACGCTCTCAAAAGAGCCGTTCGGGTACTTGGGAATAGCCCACAAACATATTTCCCCTTTTCCATAAGTTCCTAACACCCCGACACTGGGCGTCAGCGAAAACAAGGCGGGAGAAAGAAGCTGCTCTCTGAAAAGACAGCGAAGCACTGCATGGAGAAAACCGAGACCGCCAAAGGGCTCAATGTGCAGGTCAGAATTAGCGACAAGATTTTCGAAACAGGTCGCAAGTACACAGCAAATCTCAAGGAAACCATGACCATCCAGTTCGATGACCTCCTGCCCAAATGGAATTACACCGCTGTCCCACAAACAGCGCGAAATCGGGAACTTGTTATTGGGCTACTCCTAAACCACTACACCTTAATAGAGAGTTCAGGTGATCGCTGTCAGTGATCGTCCTGATTCTGGCTATCATGCTGCTGACCGCCGTCGGTGTTTTTTACTCCGCCCGGCAAATTTTTGTCCATACTTGCATGTTGCCGGTGTGGACTTTTGCACTGTTCGTCCGAAAATCTTCCCGGCAAAGTCCTTACTCTTTTCAGGTAGCCTTTGCGGGAGTGTCTTTCGGCCTGTTTTCTAGCGGGATCACTGGCGGAACCATGCAGGGCGTGGGAGCAGGGAAGAGTCTATTGTGCTGTTAACCCATAGGTGATGTTAATGATTAAACCTTCAGTTTTTTCACCTTTGTTTGGATTGGTATTCTGTGTATCGGCAAACGTTAGTTCACAATGTTCAGCAATGGAA
The DNA here is from genome assembly GCA_947040555.1 of uncultured Oceanospirillales bacterium. Classification (GTDB taxonomy): domain Bacteria; phylum Pseudomonadota; class Gammaproteobacteria; order Pseudomonadales; family Endozoicomonadaceae; genus Sansalvadorimonas. Next base: position 3,054 of record CAMRBW010000158.1, read on the forward strand.
TCTGATAACAACGGGTTGCCTGTCGTCGTTGGTTTTAAAATGATCCGCTGCGGTTTATTTTACAGCCTTCGCTGTCCATTAATCAAAGTCAGCATGAGCTCAATCAGTTATGGATTATTAGGCCGACCGGATTCAGTAAAATGGAACTATACCGGCAATGATGTGATCAGATGTCTGGGTGCCTATGCCCCTGTTTGCTTGACGAGTGATGAAGACCATTCCGTCGTTGGCAAATTTGTTTACGATTCGAAACGTGATGAGTATTATCTGGTCAAAAGGGGGCAGGAGTTCGGTCCTGGGTTATCATTCAGTTTAAACTCGGTCTGTCTTCGCAAGGGGAAAGATGATAATTGTGAGCATGTTTCTCTTGATGCCAGTCGTTCAAATGTGGACTTTGTTTCGGAGACAATCCGCTTCACTCCTCCTGACCAGTTAGACACCTATAGAAGGAATTTTTTATACCAAACTGAGTTTGCGCCATGCTGTGACTATTAGTCTATTGTTACACATAGTCACCTGACGACACTGGGTTTGTAACCCGGATGAGTTCCGTATACCCTTGCCTTTGATGATGCAGGAGTGTTGACTGTGCCCGTTCACCCCGGTCACTCATTGGTGTTGGTATTTTGATGTTTTGAAATAGCTGAAAGCGGTAACGGGTATATTCGTATATACCTGTTACCGTTTGCCAGCGGGTACACATTTATTCTATGTTAAGGGCAATCCGCCACAGCCCCCTTTTCAGGCAGAGGTTTAATATTCTTTATGTGGTAAAGGACGGATTGCACTTCCCTGTCCATGTAATCTTTTTTTAGCCGGTTTGCTAATGAGTGGTGTGTTTTTTCCATTAGCTCCAAAAACGTGGCAGAGCTTTCCCGGCCTTCATAATACTGTGGCAGGACTAAAACGCCGTAATGGCAGGCTGCACAGGTGTCTGATTGTGAATAAGTGCCAAAGGGCAGGCGTAACAGACCAATGTCATCGTCTCCCTTGTACCAGCGTTCAACCAGATCTCCCTGGTCCAGAATCCCCTTCTTCTTGTCGAGCATCTCAACGACCCTGGCAGGGGCATTGACACTGATGGCCCAGTCCCGAGCCTGCTGATAAACAAGATTGGCTTCATTGGTGCGATAGGAGGCGTATAAGGCATCCATAATGGCCAGCATATTGCCCACTTTCCGATAAGGGGCGAGGGTTGTCCGCCGGGCGCAGAAATCATCCTCGCAGTTTTTCAGTTCCTGCAAGCCACGGTCAACGATTCCCTGATCATTGACAAAGGTAAAGATGGTATTTCCAAAGGTCTTGCCCTCATAACCCGCAAGGCCATACTGGTCATAAGCTGTTGCGATCTTTTCCACTTCTTTCACAAACAGCGGACCTGCCCGGAGGGCGCTGCTCAGTAATGCCCCGCCAAAATGTTCATAGTAGCCGGATAACAGGTCATTGGGTTCAAGTTTCAGGGCGCTCCAGGCATAAGCCATGGCTTCCACATAGGTCCTGATTCCGAGTAGTTCTGTTTTGCTGCCGATGGGGTTATCAAAAACCACCATGCTTAACCCGAAGGCACTCATGCCCAACAGGCGGTAGGCATAAGGGGTTCGGCTGTGGAAAGCATAGAGTATGGCCTTATCAACCCATTTTCGTACGCCATCGGTATCCCTGCTGAGGACGTGCCCCCAGAATTCAATTTCCAGGCTGACTTCAATCGCCTGTGAGCGCTTGCAGGAACCGGGTTTGTCAATAAACCGGGTACACTCACGGGGCAGTTGGGCAATGGGGTAGTTGTCCGGATCTACCGAGATACCGGCCACCGTTTTATAGAGGGGTGAAATGGGCACACCGGATGAGGATGGGTCGATGCCATTAAAATATTCAAGTCCTGTCGGCGAGCGGATATCGGCATACCCATCAGCAATTCCCGCTCTTTCCTGTATCTCTTGATTAGTAAGGTCTGTAGAGCAGATCTTTTTTCCTGCTTCGTACGATTTTGAACTGGTTTCTGGTGGCTGATGACGATTGTCCCCGTGGGGAATAGTCTGTGTTGTTGTAATTTCTACCGCTGTCGTATAAACAGTGGGAATTGCTGCATACCCATAAAGAGGGAGTAGGAGACAGGCTATCAAAGGGCAAAAAAAAGAAATCGTTATAATCGAGTGAATAAATCGGATGTGTGGGTAAATTTTCATGATTCAAACTCTGAATAAAGATGAATGCTTTGTAGATAGGGCTGTTTTAACCGTGAAGGCTGATGGTGGAATATCCTTGTTTTAGGGGTGTTTTTCTGTCGTGCTGCACGACGGTAGTGAAAGCCATTCGAGTTCGCCTATTGGTTTTACATGGATAAATTGGCTGCCAGATATGGAACCTTGTTTATTCTAGACCTTCTTTTATGAACGGATACGGCTCAAATTCCAGCAAGTCCTGCTCTTTTCTGAATCCCTTGATCCGTAAGGGCTGTAGAGCAGATTTTTTTCTGCTTCGCACGATTTTGAGCTGGTTCCTGGTGACTGATGATGCGTGTCCCCGTGGGGCATTCATAAATAAATAAATCAATATCCGCGTTCGCATGGACATTTCAGTGTTCTTGATGGGCTCCAGATAGTTGATTGCATGGTCGCAGTATCGTTTTGATTCTTGTTGACTCTCTGAGTTTTTGCCCAGCTGAGAAAGCCAATGTTGCCATAGAGTGGAATAAATCAATACTATGATTAGGTAGGCTTGAAATGAAATTATTTATTGATGATTATTCAAGTTGTTTTTGATATTTATCAAAAATGGAACAGGGGTTGTTATTTTTTGAAGAATGTAAATAGCGAGAGCATGTGCCAACTATTTTTTCTGATAATTTATGAATTAAATCGGGTTTGAATTTGCTTTCTTTTGTACTAAAAAATAATGTCAAATGACATAAAACTGTGAAACTCTAAGAGAGTGTTTGAATTCATATAAGGCCAAAAAATATTTTTCTTGTTCATAAAACTCTTTGGCGTTGGTTAATGTTGAATCAATTTGTCGTTCATGGTGAGCAAGCTTGTTCAGATACCCCTGAGCTATGTACGGGACAAAACTTCTGAAGGCCAGATCTGACAAGGGATTTGACCCACTACCGACTATGGCAGCAGAGTGAAAGTGGCTCTGGTGGGCTGACGGCTCTGGTGGGCTGACGGCTCTGATGGGCTGACGGCTCTGGTGGG
>CAMRBW010000159.1 GCA_947040555.1 uncultured Oceanospirillales bacterium
TGGCCTGGAAGCATAATTGGCCTGGAAGCATAACTGGCCTGGAAATATAACGGGCTCAACGCTTAAATCGATTTGGAAGTTTAAAGATGAATACTGGATATCAACTGCTGCTGGAAAAGACCGCTCAGGTATTTGCAGAAACGTTTGGTCAGGAACCCGAAGCCTTTTTTCAAGCACCAGGTCGCGTCAATCTGATCGGTGAACATACCGACTACAACGATGGTTTCGTACTGCCCTGCGCTATCGATTACGGAACCATTGTCGCCGCTTCCCCACGTGAAGACGACAAAGTTGTGCTGATTGCCTGCGACTACGATAACAGCCGCAGCGAATTTGATCTGAACCAGCCTCTGGAAAAAATGGCCGGCAACCAGTTCTGGAGCAACTATGTACGCGGTATGGTGCAGGCGTTCCAACGTGCCGGGCGCAAGATTGGCGGCGTAAATATGGTGATCTCCGGCAACGTACCTCAAGGTGCGGGTCTGAGCTCTTCTGCCTCTCTGGAGACAGTGACCGGTCTGACCCTGTGCGCCCTCAGCGGTCAGAAGATCAGCAACAGCGAGTTGGCCCTGGCTGGTCAAAGTTCCGAAAATAACTTTGTTGGCAGCAATACCGGCATTATGGATCAGATGATCTCCGCATCCGGCGAACAGGGTCATGCTCTACTGTTGGACTGTCGTTCACTGGAAACCAAAGCTATTGATATTCCTGCCGGTACTGCGGTAGTGATCATTAACTCCAACGTCAAGCGTGGTCTGGTTGACAGCGAATACAACACCCGTCGTCAACAGTGTGAAGAGGCTGCACGTATCATGGGCGTAAAAGCCCTGCGTGATGCCGATATGACCATGCTGGAGCAATTTGCTGGCGAGATGAGCGACATTACCCTGCGTCGTGCCCGCCACGTTATCACCGAGAACGACCGCACTCTGGCGGCCTGTGACGTATTAGCGGCCGGTGACCTGAGCGAAATGGGTCAGCTGATGGCGGCCTCTCATATCTCCATGCGTGATGATTTCGAAATTACCGTACCGGCTATCGATACCCTGGTTGAGATTGTGGGCGAAGTGATTACTAACGGCGGTGTTCGTATGACTGGCGGCGGCTTCGGCGGCTGCATCGTGGCACTGGTACCGGAAGGTGATATCGATGCGGTGAAACAGGCTGTTGAAAGCCAGTACGAATCCCGTACCGGCCTAAAAGCGACAATCTACGTCTGCACAGCATCCGATGGTGCCAGCCAGGTCGAGAACGCAGCGGCATGATTAAAATCGATCAGCATTCCTTTGGTCGTACCGCGCAGGGTGAAGAGGTCACTCGCACGTTACTGACCAACCGTCACGGTATGGAAGTCGCACTGCTTAACTATGGTGCGACTATTCAGGCTATCCGCAGTGCTGATCGTGATGGTCAGCTGGCAAACATCGTCCTCTCCTGCGATAACCTTGAGGACTATGAGCGCCAGAGCGTCTATCTGGGCGCTGTCGTCGGCCGATGCGCGAACCGCATCGCCGGCGGTCGACTGCTACTGGATGGCAATGACCATCAGCTCACCATCAACAATGGCGACAACCATCTCCATAGTGGCGACAGTGGTTTTCATGCCAAGGTCTGGGAACAGAGCCTTAATGAATACGACGATGCTGTCTCAGTCACCATGACCTGTTATGGAAAAGACGGTGATGACGGTTATCCCGGCAATGTTGAGGTTCGGGTTATTTACACTCTGACTGACGACAATATTTTCGATATTCGTTATAGCGCCATCACAGATAAGACGACTGTCGTTAACCTGACTCAGCACAGTTACTTCAATCTGGCCGGTGCCGGTACCATTCACAACCACCAGCTACAGCTGGATGCAGAAGGCTACCTGCCCCTGAATGAACAGTCCACCCCGTTAGGGCATGTGCAAACTGTTGAGGATACCGCCTTCGACTTCCGTACTCCGAAAACGATTGGTCGTGATATCACTGGAGAACGTCATACTTCCGAATGCGCCCAACAACTGACCATGGCGCGGGGTTACGACCATAACTTTTGTCTACCCAGTGGCGCACAACCGGAAACCCGTCGTATGGGCGAAGTCTGGGAACCCGTCTCTGGTCGTCTACTGACGGTCTATACCAACCAGCCTGGCGTACAGCTCTACACCGGTAACTATCTGGAGGGCACCCCTGCTCCTGAAGGTCGGATCTGGAACAACCACGAAGGTTTCTGTCTGGAGACCCAGGGCTGGCCCGATGCGCCCAACCAGCCGGGTTTCCCGTCCATCACTCTGCAATCCGGTGCAATCTACCAGCACCATACCTGCTGGATATTCGATTGTCGCAGTGAAGGGTAATCCCATGCACTCATCTCTGGATATTCAGGCAATCCTGCAACGACGGGACTGGGAAAACCCATCCGTCACCGGTATCAATCGTCTGCCGGCCCATACGCCATTGGCGGGATGGGCAGACCTTGAAACGGCACTGAGCGTTGAACCGGAAAACGGCAGTGGTCGTGTTTATTTAAACGGTCACTGGGGCTTCTGTCTCTACGACGCTCCCGAAGCCGTCTCGCCTGAATTCATTAACCCTGTATTTCATAGCGATAGCTGGGCACATATTCCCGTACCATCTAACTGGCAGATGCACGGTCATGACTGTCCGGTTTACACCAACGTCGTTTATCCATTCCCGTTTGAGCCGCCAAAGGTTCCGACGGAGAATCCAACGGGCTGTTATCGAGTCACTTTTGAGGCTGATAAACAGTGGCTGAAACAGCATACCCGTATCGTTTTTGAAGGCGTAAATTCCGCTTTTCACTGCTGGCTGAACGGGCACTATATCGGCTATTCTCAGGACAGCCGACTGCCTGCTGAATTTTCTCTGGATACAGTTATTCAATCAGGCCAAAACACCCTTGCGGTGATGGTGATGCGCTGGAGTGATGGCAGCTATCTGGAAGATCAGGATATGTGGTGGCTGTCGGGTATTTTCCGGGATGTCTATATCCTGCCCAAAGCAAAAACCCATATTGCTGATTACCAGATTATCGCCCAGCCGATCCACAGCTATCGGGATGGTGAGTTATCACTTAACGTTCAGCTTAATCAGTTCAATCCAAAACAGAGGGTACTCTACTCTTTGGTTGATGCTGATGACCATCCGGTTATTGCGCCTGCAACAGTGCCTGTGAGCCAATACCGGGATGAGCGCAACTGTACCGAACCCAGCTTCAAAGTCTCTGCTCAACTTCGGGATATTCAGCCCTGGTCCGCTGAACAGCCTTATCTCTACCGGTTATTAATCTGGCTTGAAGATGATAACGGTCAGCGGACTGATATCGAGAGCTGTGAAGTTGGTTTTCGGGAAGTCGCGATCCGTGATGGTCTTCTGTGTCTGAACGGTCAGCCTTTGCTACTGCGGGGCGTTAATCGTCACGAGCACGACCAGAAGACCGGTCATACCATCAGCCGTGCGAGTATGGAGCTGGATATTCGGCTGATGAAGCAGCACAACTTTAATGCTGTGCGTAATGCTCACTATCCCAACCATCCACTCTGGTACCGTCTTTGCGATCGCCTCGGTCTCTATATGATGGACGAAGCCAACCTTGAGACTCATGGTGCGGAGCCGTTTAATCGGTTCACCAACGATCCAGAATGGCATCAGGCCGTGGTTGAGCGTAGTACCCGCATGGTTCCCCGCACCCGCAACCACGCCAGCGTGATTATCTGGTCCCTTGGTAATGAATCGGGTTACGGCTGCAATCTCCAAAGTGCTTATCACTGGGTGAAAAGTGCTGATCCTACTCGACCAGTGCAGTATGAAGCGGGTGGTTCCGATACCGATATCACCGATATCCTCTGCCCCATGTATTCACGGGTGCATGAAGATATCTGGCAGGGTACGGTTCATAAGTGGTCACTGGACAAGTATCTCTCCCAGCCCGGTGAAACCCGCCCGCTGATTCTCTGTGAATACAGTCATGCCATGGGCAACAGTCTGGGTGGTTATGCCGAATACTGGCAGCAGTTCCATAAACTACCCCGTTTGCAGGGTGGCTTTATTTGGGATTGGGTTGATCAGGGCTTTTTGCGTACTGACGACAGTGGTAATCAATACTGGGCTTATGGTGGTGGCTTTGCTGATCGTGGTGACGATAAGTACATCAATGATCGCCAGTTCTGCATTAACGGTATTGTTTCACCAGATCGTTCTGTCCGTCCTGGTTTGTTGGAAGCGAAGTATGTTCATCAGTACCTGCATTTCGCCCTTGATAAAAATACTCTGACGCTGACCAACGGTTACAACTTTCATGATCTCGCCAATATGGCATTGCGCTGGAGTTTGAAAGGTAACGGTGAAGTCCTCCAGAGCGGCATTATTGAAGACATCCGCACACAAGCGGCTTCAAGCAGGGAGTTGGTATTGCCTTTTGTGCGACCCAATCATCTGCAGGCAGGCTGCGAATACTTTGTTCACTGTGAAGTGTTCCTGAAAGAACATACGTCATGGGCAGAGGTTGATCATAAAACGGCTCACCAGCAGTTTGCTCTTAACTGGCCCGTGCCATTTGCCGGTATTCAGCCACAACCGGAAGGTGCGCTGGTACTGGTTGACTCCGGGCATACTGTTGTCATTCAGGGTGAGGGCTTTAGCTTTCGGTTTGATAAAGCGCTGGCCGCTCTGGTCAGCTGGCAGATCAATGGTCAAGAGCAGTTGGCAGAGCCGATTACAGATCACTTCTACCGTGCTATGACCGATAACGATCTGGCACCTTTTGAAGTGCTAACCGCCGACGTTTATGGTCGGGACTGGCTGGAAGCGGGATTAAATAATCTCTCTGCAGAAGCTCTCTCTCTGCAAGTGTGGCAGCGCGATGCCAGGCAAATCATTGTTGAAACTGTGCGTGCTTATGGCTCAGGAAACAGTGGCTCAGGAAACAGTGGCTCAGGAAACAGTGGCGCAGGAAAATTGCGTAGTCATCACCACTATCTAATACAGGCAGATGGTCGCTGCGATATCACTGTAGACGTCGATGTTCGTTCAGATATGCCAGCTCTGCCTCGCGTGGGGCTGCAACTGGTGCTCAACCGTGAGATCGATGATGTCGAATGGTTTGGCCGTGGTCCATGGGAGAACTATCCCGACCGTTGTCAGGCAGCGCTGATTGATCGTTATCGACTGCCATTTGCCGAAATGCAGACCACTTATGTGGTGCCACAGGAGAACGGAGCCCGTTGTGATGTGCGTGAGTTGTTGTTGTTTGATAATAATCAACAGCTAACCATTACCGGACATCAGCCGCTTATTGTTACAGTGAGCCCCTACTCCACAACAGCGCTGGAACAATCTCTGCGTACCAATGAACTGGTGAACAGTGGCAAAACCTACCTCTGGATCGATGGTTTCCATATGGGGCTGGGGGGCGATGACTCCTGGAGCAAATCGGTTCACAACTGTTATCTATTACGGAACCGTCATTACCGTTATGGTCTCTCATTATCCTTATGGTCTCTTATCAAGAGGGTATCACCGTTGAGAGAAAGAACGCTCCAGCTTTGATAAACAGGCCATTAAGTGTCAGTACAGGGATCAGTGCTGGTTTCGCCCTGCTGATGAACAAAGTCGTCTTTGGCAACCGAGCTAAATTTGTTCTGGGTCGCCCTGACGAAAGGGGTCTGACCGATATGATTTATACCCATTGGACTTGAAAATGTGGGGTTTCTCTGGAGAACATCCTTGGTATCAAAAGGCTGCAGAGGAACACTCTAAGCATTTTGAAATCGTTTGAGTATAATTGACCATTGCCTTTTAATCTGGCAGTTACGCTCTTCGTGAACGTATCTGCCGGTTCGGATTTCTTGCTATTTTTCCCGATAGTTGCCATATACCTGATCCAGCTACTCAAGGTAGGTATGGAAAGTTGGCTACCGCATTGCCCCTTCACTGTATAATACTGCTTCCTTTACTGCTGTTAGCATATGTGCCCATATGGGCGCATCCGCCGGGTACGACCGACTCGCAGATACGTGACTTTCTGGATAAGGATGGAAGTCTGAACACTGCGCAAATCAACCACAAGGACAATTTTGGCAACACCGCCCTACTCTACGCTGCCAGAGAGGGGAACCTCCCTGTCTATAAGGAACTGATTGAAAAGGGTGCCGATATTCATGTCATAGATGAGGATGAAAGGACGGTTCTGATAATGGCCGCAATGGGAGGTGGTGCAACAATTATGGAGCAT
>CAMRBW010000160.1 GCA_947040555.1 uncultured Oceanospirillales bacterium
AGAGAGGTCTATGTGACCTTTCCGGCGGTAGACGTTAGAAAAGAGGTATCTGATGAGTGGTGATCTAATCCTGTCATTCTTAGGCTGTCAGGCCAGCAGCTATGAATGGGAACTACTTCAGCAATGTCCTCACGGACTACTGGGGTGACGTATAGTAGGGTAGCAATCCAATCTGGAGTATTGGTGTTTATACTAATAGGTAATACAGAAAGTGTCGTATATTAATTCGGTATATACGTCAGGGGATAGATGTCTGTTTTGGTCTGATGCCGGTGACTGCAGAGTGCAGCTTTACACTATCCGATAGGACGGTACGGGTTATGACTAATAGGAATTTTAAGCAAATAGTTGTAGGTCGCCAGTGGGCAGTTTTCAGTAAAAGCTTCCTGTGCCAACTGGCACCCGCCCACTTGCAAGTTTCGTTTAAAATGGATGGTTGATCACCAGCCTCACCCCATCGACTCCAACCACAACACCATATTGAGATCCTGATTGCACCGGACCCTGAATCAGGTCAGACAACAGGGCACCGGTAAAGCTGCCCACGGCATCGGCCAGCAGATCCTGTTTATCGAATTTGTCGTCGGCGACTTCCTTGATCACACCGGGTATCAGGCCGATGCCCGTCGCCAGGGCGATGCGTTCCCAGCGGGAATCGCTGGCGATGTTCAGCTGGCGCAGGCCAAACTCACTGGCTGCACCCAAAGCGACGGAGACGGCAAAGTGCTGCTTCTTGTCGTTATCAATGCTACTGACCATGGCGGCGGCACTGGCCGCGCCGATACCGGCGATCCACCAGGTGTCGTGGCGATAGCGACTGGGTAAATCACCGCTGTTATCCTGATAGGCATATTCCATCGGCTGTTCACCGGCATATCTAACACTCAGATAGTCTGGCTGGCCGGCAACAGCGACAGATGAGAAAGTGAGAAATGAAAATAAAACGGCCTTGCGGAGTTTTTTCTGATACCCGCACGGAATCGATAAACAGCCCCTGCTTCTTTCCTGCTTCATGCTTAACATCCCTGTTTAATGTCTAACATCTCTGTTAGCGGCCGAGCATAGGGAGGACATTAAGGGAAAAGGAAACCGGGAACCGGGATCAGATCTTGAATCTTGAATAGGAAGGGGTCAGGAAGCAGGAAGGGGTCAGGTTTCAAGGTTCAAGACCTGACCCTTTCCGTTGACTCTTTTTTTGTCACTCCACCATCAGTTCATAGCTGACTTCACCTTTGGCTCCCGGCTGCAGAGTCCCGGTAAAGTTCCAGACAATTCGCCCTCGAAAACCTTTGTCGTTTTTATCAGGACCGAGGGTTTCCACCTCACACGTTCCCAGCCCTTTCGGTATCTTACTGGCGGCAGGGCATTTGGCTTTTTTCACCAGTTGAGTAAACGCCGGGGTGTCATCAATAATTTTCAGGTCTGTTAATGGCCCGGCACCGATATTCTGGAACTGGATGGTGTAGATCATGGTATCGCCGGAACCGGCTGTGTTGCTCGTGCTGTTGCCTTCGCCTTCAGTTTTATTCCGCACCCACTTTTGTAGCTTTAATCGACCGCTGCCGCCGTCGGTGACGGTGATTTGGTCGATCACAGTGAGTACCAGTGGCCCACTGGATGTGTGCTTCTCGCTGAAGGTGGCAGTGATTTCCAGTGATCGACGAACTCCTTGTGGTGTTTCACTGGGCACAAAGAATGAGGCTTGAAAGCAGGCTGACTCCCTAGGTTTGAGTACCAGTTCCAACGTGCTGGTGCTGTTCTCTGTGCTTCGCTTTTCCTCGATATTACAGGAGACCTTTTCCAGTTTGATTGGCCAGTTCTCTGTCGTTTTATTTTTTGTTTCACCGCTGTCGTTCAACCATTGGGCAGAGAGAGTTACTGAGCCACCCTCTGCACTGGTCAGTGTATGGGGGAAGTGAACGAACAGGCCGGGGGCGGTGGATCTGCTGTGTTCCGGGGTGAGGGTTGTCGGTTCGGATTTTACCGATGATTCCACATAGCCGAATGAAACATAAAGTGTTCCAGAATTGGAAATGGAGACTACCCGGGGATTTTCCATATTTTCGCCGAGAGTCAGACCATCCAGGGCAGTTTGGTCGGGCAATACTTCCACCTTATATTCGCCAGCTCTTAAAGAGCGGAAAACAGCCTTGCCATCTTGGTTGGTGCTTATTTTTTTCGGGAGGATAGTGCTTTTTGCCAATGATAGCTGAACATTAATATTCGCAATCCCTGGTTCGTTTCCGTCCTGCTCGTCATTGCCATTCAGGTCATGCCAGACCGTGGCAGTAATCGTTGCATCCCTGGACAGTGTGGTGGGTGGACTGAATTCCGAGGTATTCCCCCGGGAATCAATGGCAATGGCGGCCAGTTCCGGAATAGAGGTCTCTGGGCCCGTCAGTCTGGTCGTAAATTGAAAGCGCTGTTGTGTGACATCTCTATCACTTACCGGATCTTTATAGTTTCCCTTATCAGAGGCCAGATCATCACGGCTGCCCTCAGTGGCCTCAAAGAAGAACTGATAACCCTGGGCGGTGTGTTGATAAAACTCAACTTCGGCATCTTTAGGAACAAAGCCGGCAATGTTTAACTGCCTGGTGACAGGGTCATAGGTGAAAGATTCGATGATCGGACGGTCAATCTTCTGATTCAATAATCGATGACCATCGCCGGTAGTGGCATTTATGCCGTCCCCCCCCTGGTCAATGGGTATTTCCTTGCCGTCGGCGACATTCCGATAGTAGTAGTTTGTACTGATCCGGTTGCCCCCTGAGCTATTGGTGACCACAATCCCGGGGCCACGGTTATTGGCAATCAGGTTATTGGTAATGGTGCAGTTACGACAGTTGTCTGAAACCTGTATCAACGACTTCAGCAGCTTATTATCGTCGGTCAATGCCGTGTAGATAACGGACTGGTTAGCACCATTGAGTGTCAACAGGGGAGAGTTTGTGTATCGGGTGGTTAGCTCAAGAGCGGGTGTCTGACCCATCGTGTTCATACCGGGAATCAGCGATTTACCGGAATAGACCGGCTGCTCCGGGCGCAATAAATTCCAGCCACGGCCATCAAGGGTGGCGCCATCCCGGGTAAGAGCGGGGAGAGCCCCATTTTTTGCCACTGTGATCTTCCAGCCTTTGCCGGAATTGGTTGGCACGACCGGTATAAACAGCATCTGTCCGGTCCCCACCCCCTTATTGGCGTTATTAATAAAACTGCGAAGACTGCCCTGGTGTTCACCAGAGTGGGTCACCACATCATAACTAAACCCGAAGTTGAGGTGAGGATTTGAGTCATATCCTGCGTTGACGATGATCAGATGCTCGGCAGATTCCCGGCTTTTTTTCTTATGAAGTTTATCCTGAACGCCACCTAGTTTACCGCCGTAGCAGTATCCACTTTGCTCCAGTGTTCGGATGCCATCGGCCCCGTTGGTGCACTGGCCACCCAGGCTGCTCCATGTCTGCTCAGGGTAGTCATCACTGTCGGTTAGCGTGGAGGCATCCACAGCGATTTGATAGTTTTTTTGTTTTTCAACGGTAAAGCGATACTCTCCCCGTGGTCCCGTGCGCGTCTCCTGTATTGGAGCACCACCACGGTCAAATAAAACCACCCGGGCATCCGGGAAATACTGGTAGGCGTCATCGCCCTCGGCCAGTGCTTGCTCATTGATCGTACCGGCGCTGTATTGAAACACCCGGCCGGCAAGTTGCCTTTCGCTTTTGAATTGTCCGATAAATACGCTGGAGTCATATTGCCCATCGCCACCATCACCCAGGGCAATTTTAACCTTGTAGGTCTGACCCGCTTCTGCAGGCAGATGGCTGGTGATGACCTTTGTCCAGCCATTCAAGGCAACATGGTTACCCCTTTCAGGGTTTGAAATCCAATCGCCATAAAAGGTAACGTCCGGATTGCGGACATAGTAAGCAGAGTTTTTGTTACGATTGACATAATTTGTGGAAACAGGATCCCCGTTGGGGAATTGTGCGACATTGACAGCGTTGTTGGTGAACGTCCCGTTTATGCCGGGGCCGCTGATAAAAAAACCGTAAGCATCGATATAGTTTTGATCGCCAACAAAGTGCTCGTACTCATCAGAGCCAAAGGCAAAATCAATGGTGATATTGTTTGTGGTTGGAACGAGATCAAAGGTAATGACGACGGGGTCATTTATGTATATGGCGTTGTTGTTGAGCAGTTTCAGAAGATCATGTTCTTCAGTGGTTGAACGTCCAATACTCCATCCATAGGCGTCTTTTGTCTGCCAGGCCAGAGAGGAGGTATCCCCCGTCGATAAAACAATACCGCTCTCTATTCCGATATTGGGTTTGGCGCCGGTATTCTCTGTGCCGTTGTTGAAAATGGCAACCTGGGAAACGCCGGATAACCGTTCCATCTTTACGTTGCTGATGGTTACGCCAGAACCTGCCAGTTTCTGTTGAATAGCCGCTTCAATATTGGACGGCAATGTTATGCTGATTTGGGCCTGTATCGTCGAGGACAGTCCTGCTAACAACCCGAAGCATACCCACAAGAGCAAAAATCTGACCGATAATCCGTTTCGGCACGGGGTCAATGAAAACATCAATACTCCTTTCATTGAATACGAATTCCATAAACCAGAGAAACAGATGCCCCTGGTGTCAGTTGCGGCCAGGTGGCGGTAATGGTTGAGCCGCTGATCAGGTTCGGCTGATATTCACGCTTGCCGCCGGTTTCGGTGAAAGGCAGGCTGCTGGTTTCTTCAAATTGGGTGAACGAGGGGGCACGGTCGTGAATCATTACACTGTTTGCGGTTTCCACTCCGTGATTGCTGGCAGTGAGCTTATAAACGACACATTCGTTCGGTATAACTTTAAAGCCATCTCTGGAGAAATCGGTTGGCAGGGGCTTCTCGCAGTTCCAGTGGGCTTGTAGCTTGGTAATCATCACGTTGGTGCTGTTGACCTGGGAGGTATCGGTGACCGTCAGGGATTGCTTGTTACCCCAGGTTGCCGTCAGGGTGGTGATATTGGTTTCACCCTGGGGAGCATTGGCCGGGGCAAAGAGTTTAATAATCAATCCCTTGTTTTTGCCGGTATCGAGGGACAAAAGTTTTGTAAGGTCAATGATTGATTCACCAGCCGTTATCTGACCATCATCGTCACTATCGGCATAGATCATCGCCTGCCAGCCCTCACTTCCTCGGGAGTTGGTCACTGTAAGAGTGATGTTGTCTATTGGGGTGTTGCCCCGGTTGGTCAGCTGGTGGGCAAAGGTGACAAAACTGCCCGGCGTGACCTGCGCTTGTCGATCCGGTGTCAGGGTCAGTTGTTCTTCGTCCGGTACTGCCTGTACCTCCAGCGCCAGATGGAGTTTGTCTTCTACTTTGGTCACCGATGAATGAGCATGGACGTAAAAAGACCAACGCTCTGGAGGATTGTTTGCTGGTAGCTCAATGAGTACTTTTATGTGGGCAGAAGCCCCGGCAGGCACAGTGACCGAATTGGCAGTAGGGCGATTCTGCTCATTCAGGAAAGACCATGTGAACGACTCTGGCAGAGCACCATCAGGCCCGGAAAGAATCGCTAACTGGTAGTTATCTGCCTGATCGCCGGTGTTATTGATATAGATTTTTTCAATAGTAAGAGTAGTTCCCGGCTTGCCCTGCAGAGTTTTCAGGGGGGTGGTTTCCGGCCCTTTACCAGCGCCCAGGCCGCCCTTATTCAGAGCCTCGCCAAAGGTCAAATCCATGGAGTTTGTGGCAGAACCGGTAATTTCCGCCAGCATATTACGGGTGGTGTCAGTCACCTCGTAAGAGGATGCCTGGCTGGTATCCACCGCTTTTAGCGTCAGGTTGTAGTTGGGCTGGGGTGCAAAATCAGTGTCAGGTAACTGTATAAATAACCGGATTTCTTTATTAGTGCCCGGTGGGATTTCACCTTCGTTGAATACCAATGCAGGAGGTTGTTTTGAAAAGCTGGTCGTACATTTTTCATTCTTGGTCAGGCAGTAAGTGCTTTCATCAGGAAAAGTGTTGTCTTTAGTTTCCAGAGTTACTTCGTAACTGTTGGGCTCAGTGCCCCGGTTCCAGAGATAGTTGGTAAATTCCACC
>CAMRBW010000161.1 GCA_947040555.1 uncultured Oceanospirillales bacterium
TGATTCCTTATCACCGTCGTCTGATTCCTTATCACCGTCGTCTGATTCCTTATCAATGGGGTGCTCCGCCTAATTAATGTGAGATGTTCGGGAGAATAGCAGATACTCTATTTATTCTTTCATCACCTTTACGGTGCCTGGGAGCCGCTGGATGATCATTTTAACCAGCTACACACTCATCTTGATGGCATGGTTGATACCCTGCATCTCAACAGGGCTCCTTTCCTGCCGGAGGCTGAGGCTGAATTACTGCCTGAAGGTCTTGGGCATTCAGGCGACAGAGACCATTATTCCGGGGTATGTTGATTTGACAAAGTTCCGGGGCCATCCGGACAAACGGCTGGATCTCGCCTTGTTTATATTCAATGGTGAGTGTTGGCTCTTGCCGGAATCTGACCAGACGCAGATTGTTCGTATGGCCAGAGTCCATGCCCTGCAATGGGGGAATCGCAAGCTATTCAACCACCCGACCAGTATGATTATGGCCAGCAGGTAACGCTGTGTGCGCATGAGGAGTGACGGAGCGGGCCTGTTCGTTGTTCGCTGCACCAGACGCTCTGAGTGATGCTACCGATGATGGTCACCTTGTGTGAACCCATGCCGACCAGGCTCTCCGGTGCTTTTGCTGCGGTCATGGCGGCTGTCCTGATGGTCACCAATAGTAGGCGTCCGTCAGATCCAATTATTTGATTTTTTTCCACTCTACTGCCATACACTCTCTCTGCCTGATCAGAAATAAATGGAAAAGTGTCGTATGGGCATCTTTGTATCATGGTTACATCTCTGTGTCCCGCTGTGTCTGGGTTTGTTGTTAGGCTTGGGGGTGCCCATTCCATCTGTATGGGCTACTGATGAACCAGTAAAGTGTACTGACGAAGAGCTAAAAGATTTTCTGAAACTCTATACAGAAGAGAAGCCTGCAACCCTACTGTTGCATGCCGTTATAAGGAATAAGCCCAAGATTGTAGAAATTCTTGTGAATGCTTATGTCTCTCGTGTTATTAGCCACGCTCAAGCTGATAGATCCACGAACAAGAAATATGCAATTAAACCCTTCTTAGATATACTTCCCGAGTTAAATAATCAAAATTCACAGGAAGATCTGGCGCAATTTTTATCACGTTTAGGTATTCATGGGGGTTATGGTTCCGAAGTAACTACTCAAAGTTCTCTGGCAGGTCTCGAGACAGCCATCGAAAAATTAAGCATTTCCGAGTGTGATCCTTCCAAAAACGCAAATTCGTCGGCAAAAAATGAGCAGCCATCAAATACTCCAAGCGATTTGCGTTTAAAAATTTCAAAGCAATTCATCAACGCAAATAAAGAACCCTGCTTATTAATCGTGGCAATTAAATTTGGTTACGTAGATCTTGTGAATACTTTAATAAGGCTCGGCGCCGACGTTAACGCAGTGCATGATGGTGGAAAAACCCCATTAAAGTATGCAGTTATGTACAGTCAAGAACGTGTGCTTGCCACCCTTCTGTCACATAAGGCCGACCCACTTGTGAGAGATGATCATGGAAATACTCTTCTACATATCGCAGCTAAGTATGACAATCCTTCTGATTCAGAGTCCAATAGCAGTGGGCATGTGAAGAAAGAAGAAGCAAGTAGCCCGATAATTAAATACCTATTGGATAATACAAAGTTAGATATCGATAAAGTAAATAATAAAAAATATACTGCTCTGGCAATGGCCGCTTATTATGATAATATAGGCGCGATAAAGACTTTAATGGGAAACGGTGCTTATTATGCTAAAGGCAAAAAGTTGTTCCCTTTCAAATGGAGTATATCTACAAGAAATAGCCCAAGAAAGAGCTGCCCGCCATTATTTGTGGCAGCGTTTATGCGGCAGCTACGAGCCAGCACAGTACTTATCGAAGAAACCGAAAGACAGTCAAGAAAAAACAGACCAAACCGGGAATACGAGGGTAGTCCCCTTCTATTCTGGGCCACTTTAACTAATTCAACTGATGAAATACAGGAAGATTCGGTGGCGGCCAGCCCGCAGCACCGCATTTCCGGGGATCAGAATGCCGAAAATACATATCCTCCAGTAGCAACAAATGATCAGGTACGCACTATCAATACCAATGATCACAATCAAGCCTTAATAATGGAAAAGTTTCTTAAAGTTTTTCCTAAGGTAGAAGTGGATCAGGAGTTGATTGAATTTTTTCCTGAAAAAAAAACGTCTAAGAATCGTACTTATCCGCAATACGCAGCTATACATAATAACTGGGAGACGGTACAAGCCATGATGGCTAGATATAATGTCAATCAACTATCAATCAGAGGAGGAACTTTACTGGAAACCATTATTGTTGAGGATCTCTCTACAGACTATTTAATATCTTTACTATTTAACCCCATATTTTGTGAAGTTAATGTCAATAAAAAAAATTATCAACATCAGTCCCCCCTATCCATCGCTCTGGAAAAAGCAAATGAAAATAAAGAAGATGGTATAATTACAGCAAAATGGAAAACAAAAATTAAACTTCTCGTCCTTGGGGGGGCTATAATCACAAAAAAATTAGACGAACTCCAAGCATTATTTCATGATGATAAAAATATGTTAAAAGTTCTATCGTTTCTATCAGATGACACTTTGTCTGAATCCCCTGAATTTTATTTACGCAAGGGTGTTAAGCCCTTACACATTGCAGCCATACACGATAGAGTTGACATTCTCGATTATTTGATAACACAAGGTGTGGATATCAATCAAGAAACCATCCGTGGTGAAACCGCTTTACTCAAGGGTATCGCAAAAAACAGTACTGATGCTGTGAGATTTTTACTTGAAAAAAATATTACTACGTCCGGATTAAACCAAAAAAATAAGACCAATAAGACCATTTTTCAACTTGCTACTGAAAAGGGTAATGCCGCTATTTTGGATATGCTATTAACTCACGAACTCAACAAATCCAACCAGGATGATACCGACAGTTTTGGCAATGATGCGCCAAAAGTACTAAATACACTCATAGATATAGCCAGGATGATGCAGCATAGAGGGATCATACATCTATTCTGCGGCCTAACCATAGATGTAATGCCCTACCGAAAAAAGAAACGTGAAAAGATGAATACGGTTATCGAAACGTTACAAAAGCATCAAGCTAATGATGATTCAGCATTAACAAGTACAATACCAGCAGTCAAATGATAGCCAAATATTTCTTTAGGAATAGCCCTGAAATAGGTTTCCTATTCCCTAGACTCTTGAAGGTTGTGTTGCAAAATTCAGAGTAAATAAAAAGTCAACCTTCCCCACACACAATTATGCTGCCAGGGAGTAGAAATACTCCCACGGTGCTATTGACCCCGAATCTGGATATTGTCCTTTTCTCAGCATATGAGAAAGCTCAATACCAGCCAGTGTCGCTTGAGCAGAGTAGAAGGCTTTAAACTGCATCATGGGGCGGGTCAACCGTTTCACAAACCGGTGATCCTGCTCGACAATATTGTTTAGATATTTGCTTTGGTAAATAGTGATTTGGGGGGGGTATCCTTGCATTTTGCATTAAAAGACATGAGCGCACTTGTATTGCTGCCACTTTTGTCAATGCACACTTTCTCAGGCCGCCCATGTTGGCGGAAAGCCTTACAGAAAAAGGCCTTAGCGGCTTTTGCATCCCGTTTTTCGGTCAGGAGGAAATCGACCGTCTTTCCTTCCTTATCGACGGCACGGTACAGGTAGCAGTCACGGCCTTTAACCTTGATGTAAGTTTCATCCATGCGCCATGAGGTTTTCACCGCTGGCTTCTGCTTTCGGTGCAAGGCTTCCCGTTTGGGGGCATAAGCAATCACCCATCGGTTAATGGTCGTATGATCGACCGTGATCCCCCGCTCTGCAAACATTTCCTCAATCATGCGGGAGCTGAGCGGGTAACTCACATACCAGCGAACAGCCTGAAGGATCATATTTTTAGGGAAATGGCGGCCAGAAAACTTCATCCGTGAAACTCGAGAGGGGGTAAGGCTGCGGATTTTGAATAAAATGGTTTGAGTTTGCAACAGAACCTACTGGGACTACCTACCCAATAAAAATTATTATCTGAAACTGGGCGATGGAATCTCGCGGGAAAATATCTTGTTGGTTACTCAATTTTTTTTGCTCACTCGAATTCTTCCTCCGATTGCCAAAACAGTAGTTCACCTCATCGGCAGTGTGCTGCTCTTCACGGGACAGTGCGGCCTAGCCAAATTAAACGGTGAAAAAACAGCTATCAAGCGCCTTAGCAACCCAACCGACTCAGCAACACAGGAACAGCCGTCTCCACCCGCAGAATCCTCTGCCCAAGATGAACACACTCAAAACCATATTCAACCAGTCGTTCAACCTCGTAAGGAATAAATCCGCCTTCCGGGCCGATAGCAAGCACAACCGGCTCCGCCACTTGCCGGGG
The DNA here is from genome assembly GCA_947040555.1 of uncultured Oceanospirillales bacterium. Taxonomy (GTDB): domain Bacteria; phylum Pseudomonadota; class Gammaproteobacteria; order Pseudomonadales; family Endozoicomonadaceae; genus Sansalvadorimonas. The sequence goes on from CAMRBW010000161.1 coordinate 4,425, forward strand.
GCATTCGATATCGGTAATCGGATGAGCCACTAGCTTGCGCATGCCTTCGGACATGGCTGGCAGACGATCTTCCACAAATGGCTTGAACCGTTTTTCCAGAATCACTTCCGGCATAACCGTATCCCGCGCCTGTTCCAGTCCGAGAATCAACTGTTCCCGTATCGCCTCAGGTTTGAGCCAGGGGGTTTGCCAGTAACTCTTTTCAACCCGGTAGGTATTCATCAACACAATGCGCTTCACACCCATGGCGGCCAGTGTCTGGAAGGTACGCTTCAGCATCTTCGGGCGGGGCATCGCCAGCAACACGGTAATATTCAGAGGCTCTGGTGGCTGAATGCCGAGGGTATATTCCAGTTCCAGCACATCGGCTTCCAGGCGAATGATGGTGGCCGTCCCCATTTCGCCCTCAAGCACACCCATCCGCAAAGTGTCACCGACAGCGGCCTTGTGAACATCCTGTACGTGCTTTAGTCGTCGTCCACGGATGATTGCCCGTCCGGGAACATCACCATCTGCCGGTTCAACAATATCGTTCTGTTCGAGCAGAAGTAGATTCATCGTTACTCAGATCACTTGAAACATATTAAAAAAAAGAGGCCGCTCAGATGGCAGCCTCCTCGAGATGGAAGACGGCAGTCGTTTTACTCTTCTGTCTGCTTAGCGGGGTTTTTGGCAAAACGGGAAAAGATGATACCGCACTCAAACAGTAGCCACATAGGAATGGCCAGTAGCGACTGGGAGATCACATCAGGAGGTGTCAGCAGCATACCGACTACGAAACAGCCAACGACCACGTAGGGACGTTTTTCCTTCAGACTTTCAACCGTAGTCAACCCTGAAGCGACCATCAGTACGGTCGCCACCGGTATCTCAAATGCAACACCGAAGGCAAAGAACATCTTCAGAACAAAATCGAGATATTTATTAATGTCCGTCATGATGGTCACGTCTTCCGGCCCGACGCTGGTGAAGAAGCTGAACACCAGCGGGAACACCACATAGTAGGCAAACGCAGCACCGCCATAAAACAGCAGGACACTGGATACCAGCAGTGGAATCGCCAGCCGCTTCTCATGCCGGTACAGCCCCGGAGAGATAAACGCCCAGACCTGATGCAAAATAAACGGGATACTGACAAAAACCGAAACGACCAGTGTCAGCTTGAACGGCGTCAGAAAAGGTGAGGCCACCTCCGTCGCAATCATACTGGCCCCTTCGGGAAGGTAGGTCCTTAATGGTTGAGAAACGAAGGTGTAAATTTCATTGGCAAAGTAGAACAGTCCCAAAAAAACAACCACAACGACGACGACCGAGCGCAGAATACGACTGCGTAACTCCAGTAGGTGCTGGATCAGGGGTTGTTTCTGGTCAGCACCACTTTCTGTCTGATTATTGCTCATGAATCTTACTTAATTGTGGAATACATCAGGAATGACCGGATGGCTTCTTATCTTGAGAAACCGTATCTTGAGAAACCGTATCAGGAGAGGCTGCCTTTGGAGAAACGTCCGGCTCCACCGCAGTACTCTGCCCTTCAGCATGCTTCGACTCCTGCGTCTGGGCATCAGTCTGGGCATCAGTCTGGGCATCA
>CAMRBW010000162.1 GCA_947040555.1 uncultured Oceanospirillales bacterium
TGAAACGAAGCATCGCCGATGGTAGTGTGGGGTCTCCCCATGTGAGAGTAGGTCACCGTCAAGCTTTAATTTAAAAACCCCGAACACCAAGTGTTCGGGGTTTTTGCTATGCGCTATAAAAAAGCTTTGGTACCTGATTCTATCCGCTTATAGCCGACCGTCCGGCTCGCCATCCCTGGCAGTCGCAAGTATTATGTATCCGACCTTAAAGTGGCTTGTAGCCAATAGTTGTCACCCGTGCAGAGCCCCACCACCAGGCCGAATTGTGCTCATAACTTTTAATCAAACGGTCATATACGGCTTCATCGAAACCCTTTTTCATGAAAAGAGGTTTCAGTTGCTTATAACTCATCGATATGACCTTGCCTTCAATACCTTTTGGCGCGAAAGACGCTGAGGTAGAGCCGGTTATATCGATCAATCCTGCCTTTTGATAGTACATCGGGCCCTTATGGGACGACAAAAAGGACATGTTGCCATCTTTTTCCAAGGCGTCCAGTGTGTCAATTGCCATGGCATTCACGGCACTGTCTTTGGAAAGTTCTATATGAGTGATGCTGGATGGTAACCTGCCAAGGTCTTCTGTCATCAATACGCCACCCGGTTTCAAAGCCCCCACGAATTTTTGGATAACGTATTCGCGCTCGGGAATATGCATCAACAAATTCCGGGCGAAGATAAAGTCATAGGTGGCCTCAGGAAGATCATCTGTGACCAGATTCTGTTGGAGAATGCGGACGTTTGTATCAGTAATCTCTTTCAGGAAATGCGGGTTCATATCGAGAGCATCCACAGAGCCTGTTGTGCCTACTTTCTTGGCAATCCAGCGTGTTACGCCCCCTAATCCTGCGCCCGCATCCAGGCAGTGCCAGCTCCGCTGGATGCCAACCTTTTCCAGAGTTTCGAAGGTGTGGGGGTTAGACCACTCTTCAAGGAGAGCGAGTCGTTCGCGGGCATGTTCCCAGCTGTTTGACAGTGTGTATTGCTCATCTGCCAGAGATACACCACAAAAAAAGAGGCAGATGGAAAGAGATGCTGCAGCGATCTCTTTGCGAAGATGGAATTTTTTATGCATGTCAAGATTTCCTGATCTTAAGGGCGTATGGAGTTTAGATAACATCCTTGAAAAATGTCTGAGTAAAAGTGAGTCGGATTTTGCAAGGAGGAAAAATGTCACTATCTTTGTGCTAGGTCAGTAAAAAGACGGCTATTCCTAATAGGATTACTTACTCTTTATTTTTATCTTTGATAAAGCCCATTATTAGTATCAGGTATCTGTCTTGAAAATGGTTTCCAGAGTGTCACCCCTGCTTCAGGCCATCGGTCTTGTAACAGCAGGAATAGTGTTTTCCGGTTTTGTATCTGCGGATACTGTAGAGTTTCGCATTATCGAAACGACAGATATCCACTCGAATGTGGTTGATTTCGACTTCTACAAGAATATGCCATCAACCCGTATCGGTCTTATCCGTACAGCGTCCTTGGTAAAGCAGGCTCGTGCAGAAAATTCAAACAATGTTCTGGTTGATAATGGTGACCTGATTCAGGGTTCCCCCATGGGAGATTGGCGCGCAGCCGAAGGACTTAAGAAAGGTGACGTACATCCGACCCACAAAGTGATGAACGCTATGGATTACGATGTCGGTAACGTCGGTAACCATGAGTTCAACTATGGTCTGGATTACTTTAAAACGGCCATTGCAGGCGCCAATTTTCCATACATCAATGCTAACGTGCTTGATGTCAGAACCGGCGACTACTTGATCAAGCCTTACATCATCAAAGATGTGGAAGTGAAGGATACCAAAGGCAAGGCACACACAATTAAGGTAGGCTTCATCGGTTTTGTACCTCCCCAGATCATGATGTGGGATCGCAAAAATCTGGAAGGCAAGGTGAAAGCATTAGACATAACCGAGTCTGCTCGCAAGCTGGTTCCGGAGATGAAGAAGAAAGGCGCAGATGTGGTTATCGCTATTCCACACTCCGGCCTGAGTTCCGAGCCATATAAGACCATGGCTGAAAACTCTGTGTACCATCTCTCCAAAGTCGCTGATATTGATGCCATCATGTTTGGCCACAGTCATGCTGTGTTCCCATCTAAAAATTTCAGCAAGATTCCCGGCGTTAATATTGAGACCGGCACCATCAATGGTGTAGCTTCTGTTATGCCCGGTAGTTGGGGCAGCCACATTGGTGTTGTTGATCTGACGCTGGACAACCGTAAAGGTTTTTGGGATGTGGTGAAAGGTAAGTCCGAGACCCGTGCCATCGCAGAGAAAGACGGCTCTGCTCGGGTAGAAGCAGACGCAGATCTGGCGAAAATCGTTGAAGATGATCGCAGGGCGACAAGCACGTTTGTCAATCAGCCAATCGGTAAAGCCTCTGACGTGATGTACAGCTTCCTGGCGCTGGTTCAGGATGATCCAACCATACAGATCGTCAATCAGGCTCAGAAAGCTTATGTTGAGCATTTTATTCAGGGTGATCCTGACCTTGACGACCTGCCCGTTCTCTCTGCTGGTGCACCGTTCAAGGCCGGTGGTCGTAAGAACGACCCGACCAACTACACCGAAGTTGAGTCGGGTGTGATGACCTTCAGAAATGCTGCGGATCTCTACCTCTATCCTAATACTCTTTCTGTCTTGAAAGTCACTGGGGCTGAGCTGCGCGAGTGGCTGGAACGTTCTGCCGGTATGTTCAACCAGATCGATCCGACCTCTACCAAACAGCAGTCACTTCTGAGCTGGGATACCTTCCGCACCTATAATTTTGACGTTATTGATGGCGTCAATTATGAAGTGGATGTCACTCAGCCTTCCCGCTACAACGAGAAAGGTGAGGTTGTTGATGCTAAAGCACACCGCATCAAAAATCTGAGCTGGAACAGCAAGCCTGTAAAAGACGACCAGATCTTCCTGGTTGCCACGAACAACTACCGTGCTTCTGGTGGTGGTAACTTCCCGGGTGCTAAAGACAGTAATATTGCCTTTGACTCTCCTGATGAATCCCGCCAGATCCTGGCAAACTATATTGCTCAGGTAAGCAAGGACGAAGGCGCTGTTAAACCAACAGCAGACAACAACTGGCGTCTTGCTCCTATCAAAACAGACACCAGGCTCAATATTGTGTTTGAGACGGCAGACTCGAAGAAGGCAGCGAAATTTATCAAGGAAAGAGCCCTGTACCCAATGGAAAAAATAGGTACAGACGAGATGGGTTTCGCGCTCTATAAAATTGACCTTACTAAATAATTAATACATCTACGGACGTGTAGGAGCCTGAGTCAGGCTCCTACTATTTGTCTGTGCAGCACTCATTCCGCAGGAAGATCAGCAGCTCTTTAAATGAAGGTGAATACCAGTCCTGCAGAGATCGCCATGGTGAAGATCACGAACAGGAAGGCTGCGATCATCGGGTTGCGGAACAAACTCTTGAGCAGGATCACTTCTGTCAGACTGGCACCGGCGCTGCCGATAATCAGAGCCATGATTGCGCCCATACCCATACCTTTTGCGCCCAGTGCTGCGGCCAGAGGAATCACAGCTTCAGCGCGGATGTACAGAGGCACACCAATGATTGCTGCGAATGGGACCGCCAGAGGGTTTTCAGGACCCGCATATTGGGCGATAAACTCTGCCGGGATGAAGCCGTAAGTAAGGGAACCGATACCAACACCAACCATCAGAGCAGGGAATACCTTTTTGAACTGTTTCCAGGTTTCCGCCCAGATACGTGCCCAGCGGTTGTCCTTCTTTACGGCTGCCTTCACGGCTTGAGTGCCGCAGGAGGAGCTGGTGCTACAACCAGAGGTTGCTACAGGCTTGCTGTTGCCACAGCTAGTACCACAACCAGTGCTCACTTCACCGTGCACAACTTCCTGACGGACATAACGCTCAAAGCCCAGCTTCTCCAGTACGTAGCCACCGAGAACAGAGATCACCAGTGCGATCGTGAAGTAAACGACAGTCACCTTCAGACCGAAGGTGGTCAGGAACAGACCGATAATAATCGGGTTCACCAGTGGTGATGTGAACAGAAAGGTAATGGTCGGACCAAAACCGGCCCGCGCCTTAAGCAGACCTGTCAGCATCGGAATGGTAGAGCAGCTGCAAAATGGGGTGAGTGCACCCAGCAAACCGGCAGAGATATAACCCTTACCACCCTTGGAACCCAGAATCTGCTGAATCTTTTCATTCGGCAGGTAGTCGAGAATGACACCGATAATAAAACTGATCACCAGAAACAGTAGCGTCAGTTCAAATGCCAAAAACAGAAACATGTCAAAGGCTTCACCGAGCATTGTGATGATGTCTGCGTGCATAAAATAATTCCAGAAATATCGAAATATATAGACACAAAAGCCCGTCTAACCGTTCGGATAGCTATTGGCCTCTCAATGGCTGTGCATTCTAAAGAGGGAGGGTATTTTCGTCAACTATATTTCCAATAATATAGAAATATAAGTAGGCCACCAAGAGATGATATTGAGAGTCGGGTTATTCTATTCGTTCATTAGCGGTATTTCATTTGAGAAGCGCTCTGGTTCGGAGTAAAACTGAAGCCAAAATTATCTAAGGATTTCATCGATGGCGCAGCAATTTGACTACATCGTTCTTGGTGCCGGTTCTGGCGGTATTGCCTCGGCCAACCGTGCCGCCATGCGGGGGGCAAAGGTTCTGCTGATCGAGGCGGAGCATCTGGGTGGAACCTGCGTAAACGTTGGCTGTGTTCCCAAGAAGGTGATGTGGTTTGGTGCTCAGGTGGCAGAGGCGATCAAACTCTACGGCCCTGACTACGGTTTTGATACCACCATCAATCGTTTTGACTGGGGCAAGCTGGTTGAGAGTCGTGAAGCCTATATCCAACGTATCCATCAGGGTTATAACCGTGGTCTGGAAGGCAATGGTGTAAACCTTGTAAAAGGCTTTGGTCGTTTTGTGGATAACAAGACAGTGGAAGTGAATGGCGAGCATTACACGGCAGACAATATTCTTGTGGCTGTTGGTGGTCGTGCGGTTATTCCTGCGATTCCTGGTGCAGAACACGGTATCGACTCTAACGGTTTCTTTGCTCTGACAGAGCAACCGAAGCGTGTTGCTGTTGTCGGTGCCGGTTATATCGCCGTTGAGCTGGCGGGTGTTTTTCATGGTTTGGGTAGCGAAACCCATCTGCTGGTACGCAAGCATGCGCCTCTGCGTAACTTCGATCCGATGATTACTGAAACGCTGGTCGAACTGATGGCAGAAGACGGCCCAACGCTGCACACCCATTCTGTTCCTCAGGAAGTCATCAAAGAAGACAATGGCAGCCTGACTCTGAAGCTGGAAAACGGTAATAGTTTAAATATCGACTGCCTGGTCTGGGCGATTGGTCGAGAGCCTTCTACAGATAACATCAATCTGGAAGCCGCCGGCGTAAAAGTGGGCGACAGAGGTTATATTCCGGCTGATGAATTCCAGCGCACCAATGTGCCTGGTATCCATGCGGTTGGCGATATTATGGAAGGTGGCATTGAGCTGACACCGGTTGCGGTTAAAGCCGGTCGTGCTCTCTCTGAGCGACTGTTTGGTGGTCAGCCAGAAGCTAAAATGGATTACTCACTGGTGCCGACCGTTGTCTTTAGTCATCCTGCCATTGGCACTATCGGTCTGACTGAGCCAGAAGCCATCGCACAGTATGGTGAAGAGAACATCAAAGTTTATAACTCCTCTTTTGCTGCCATGTACACGGCAGTGACTGCTCATCGTCAGCAGACTTGCATGAAACTGGTTTGTGCTGGCCAGGAAGAGAAGGTTGTTGGTTTGCACGGTATAGGTTTTGGTATGGACGAGATCCTGCAGGGTTTTTCAGTCGCTATCAAGATGGGCGCAACCAAGGCCGATTTTGATGCGGTTGTGGCATTGCATCCGACTTCGGCTGAGGAATTTGTAACTATGCGCTAACAGGTTTTAAA
>CAMRBW010000163.1 GCA_947040555.1 uncultured Oceanospirillales bacterium
CTCATTATGGATTCCTGGGGAGTTATCCCGAATCCATTTTGGCTGCCGGATCTTGACCCGATGTTGCTATTTTAGCCCTTGTAGGTACTGCGCTGTCTACTCGTAATAACCTCTAAACACACATTTATGCCACTATTATTCCACTATTATTCCACTATTATTCCACTATTATTCCACTATCGGGCAGAACATGAACTGCCTCAATTCATGCGGCAATGCTATACTGCGTCACACGTTACAGTTACAGCTACAGTCAATCTGGCGGTGATGAATACCTGCAAAACTTGTTAAAATAATTTGCTAAATCTTTAATTTTAGACGATTTTCTGTAGCCAGAGATTGTCTTTTCCCGTTAGAATCGCCAGCTTATTCAAGTTCTTACAGGCTATTTCTTCATGCCAGAGACCCAGATCGAAACGATTACCGCTTTTGACCAGCTCCCATTGTCGGATGCCGTTTTGCGTGCTGTGGGTGATGTCGGTTATGAAACTCCATCTCCTATTCAGGCGCGTAGTATTCCCCATCTGCTGGAAGGGCGGGACCTGCTCGGTCTGGCCCAGACTGGTACCGGTAAAACGGCAGCCTTCGCCCTGCCGGCGCTGTCACGCATAGACGTGACCCTTAACGACACTCAAGTACTGGTACTGTGTCCAACCCGTGAGCTGGCTATTCAGGTTGCGGAAGCGTGCCAGACCTATGCCAAATATTTGCGCAATTTCCACGTGCTGCCGATTTACGGCGGTCAGGATATGCGTGTTCAGCTGCGTGGTCTGCAGCGTGGTGCCCAGGTGGTCGTTGGTACCCCGGGGCGTGTAATGGATCACCTGCGTCGCGGCAGCCTCAAGCTGGACAAGCTGAAAACAGTTGTTCTGGATGAAGCTGATGAAATGCTGCGTATGGGCTTCGTGGAGGACATCGAGTGGATCCTGAATCACACGCCGAAGACTCGTCAGACGGCGCTGTTCTCCGCCACTATGCCACCGGCCATCCGTCGTATAGCGGATACCTACCTGAATGAGCCGGTTTCTGTCGAGATTCGCAACAAGACTGCCACCGTTTCCACGATCACCCAGAAAGTGTGGATGGCGAGTGGTCTAAACAAGCTGGACGCACTGACCCGTATCCTGGAAGTCGAAGAGTTCGACGCCATGATCATCTTCGTGCGTACCCGTTCTGCCACCGCGGAACTGGCTGAAAAGCTGGAAGCCCGTGGTTTCTCGGCAGCGGCCCTGAATGGCGATATGGGCCAGGCGCTGCGTGAGAAGATGGTTGACCGTCTGAAGAAAGGCTCTTTGGATATTTTGGTTGCCACTGATGTTGCTGCCCGTGGTCTGGACGTGGAGCGCATTAGCCACGTTGTTAACTACGACATCCCGAACGATACCGAAGCTTACGTACACCGTATTGGTCGTACAGGCCGTGCTGGTCGTGAGGGTACTGCGATCCTGTTTGCAGCCCCTCGTGAGCGTCGTATGCTGCGCGCTATCGAGCACGCGACTCGTCAGAAGATCGAGCCGATGCGTCTGCCGACCCAGCGTGACGTGCGTGATATCCGCATCAAAAACTTCAAAGAGCAGCTGGGCTGCATCCTTGGCAATGAAGATCTGAGCCCGTACCGTGAGGTCATCAATGAGATGATTCAGGAACAGGCCATCGAGATCGAAGATGCGGCTGCAGCCCTGTGTTACATGGCTCAGAAAGAGCGTCCGTTCCCGGATGGTAATGAGCCTGAGCCACGCCAGTGGGAAGATCGTCCTGATCGTCCTGAGCGCGGTGGTGAGCGCGGTGGTGAGCGCGGTGGTGAGCGCAGTGGTGGCCGTCGTGAAGATCGTGAAGATCCACGCAATATCGGTAAAAAGCGCTACCGCATCAGCGTTGGCCGTGACCACGGTGTTAGCCCTGGTGAGATTGTTGGTGCACTGGCCAACGAAGGTGGCATTTCCGGCCGTGACATCGGTCATATCCGTCTGTTTGACAAGTTCTCTACTGTTTACCTGCCAGAGACTCTGGACGGTGCGGTACTGAGCACCATGAGCGAGATCTCTATCCGCAACCAGGTGATCGGTCTGCGTGAATGGCGCGAAAGCCCAACGGGCGGTCGTGGTGGTGATCGCGGTGGCGAGCGTCGTGGTCGCAGCAGTGGTGACCGTGGTGGTGAGCAGCGTCGCGGCGGTGATCGTGGTGATCCTCGTAGCGATCGTCCTCGTCGCCCACGTCGTGATAACGACTAAGCGTGTGACGTGACAGTAAAAAGCTCGATCCTTCCGATCGGGCTTTTTTGTTTTCAGGCTCTGTTCATAGGCTGAAAGGGGAATTACACTCACACGTGTCGTGAATATAACGAGAAATAGACGATGAATCAGGATGTACGACGGGTCACAGGTATGGTGGCCGGTATTTTGTTGTTGATCGCCGCAGGGGCTTATTTTTTCAGTGGTAACAATAACAGCGGTGATAATCTACCAGTGATCACTGATCAAGAGGCTGCTATTCCCACCTATCAGGAGTATGACGAGCCTGAAGAGGCTCAGCCAGAGGATTGGGATGAGCAAGGGGATGATGTGACGCGCATTATTTTCGAACAGGGCCTTCGTGAAGGTGATGTCAGCGTTGATGAGGTGCTGACCGGCAAAGTTGTCATTGATGGCGAAGTTGTTGGGCAGGAGTCCTCTGCCGAGGATTTGTGAGTTTTGAATGCCGTGAATTCAGGTGTTCAATTCCATTTTAAATGGGCAATAAGGTAGTGATTGTATGAGCATCCTTATCGATACGGCTACCCTGGCTGCATGGTTGGGGGAGTCTGGTCTTTGTCTTTTTGATCTGCGTTACAGTCTGCAGGATGCCGGGCAGGGGAGAGAGTTGTACGACAACTCTCATATTTCAGGGGCTCGTTATGTAGACCTTTGTGATGATCTTTCTGGCTCGATTGTCGGGGGTATTACCGGACGTCATCCGTTGCCTGATGTTGATACTTTCGTGGCAACTTTGCAGCGTCTTGGGGTTTCTAATGACGGTAAGAGTCGTGTTGTTTTGTACGACGATGGCAGTCATTTTTTTGTCCCGCGTATGTGGTGGATGCTGTCGGTTTGGCTGGGATACCGCAATGTTCACATTCTCCACGGCGGTTTTCGCAGTTGGCAGGAGCAGGGGCTACCGGTAACGACGGCTGTTCCGGATTCTTGCGCCATGGGTGACTTTGAACCGCTGCTGGATTTGCAGCACTCAAAAGCGGTTATTTCAGCAGAACAGATACCGGATTTTGCCACTGCGGGCGGTCTGTTGCTGGATGCCCGATCCGGGGAGCGCTTTCGTGGTGATGTAGAGCCGATAGATGGTCGGGCAGGTCATATTCCCGGGGCCCAATCACTGCCGTGTGCCCTGACGACAGGTGAGCAAGGGTTTTTTCTTGAGTCTGCTACTCTGAGAGCGCTGTTTGCGGCAACTGAGCAGCAAGACACTGTATTCTATTGTGGCTCTGGCATCTCCGCCTGTCAGAGTATTCTGGCTATGGTGCTGGCTGGGCTGGAGCCTGCGAGGCTTTATCCCGGTTCCTGGAGTGAATGGATTACCGACCCACAGCGGCCGGTCGCCATCGGTCGGGAAATCAGTTAAAGTTGCGGTCTTTTCTCACCGAGATAGATATTTATGCATGACTTGCTGGTGCCAGATGTGGCGCTTCTGGAAAAGTGGCTGGGGGATTCCGGTTATGAATCCTATGTCTGTGATCAGTGTCATGGCCTGCATATCTCTGCGATTCAGACACTGGAAGGCGTGCTGGACAGCCGTCTTTTTGTTGAACCCTGGGGCGTGATGTTCAGTACGGAACTCGATATTCGTACCAGCGCCGTACTGGCTCTTTCGGCGGATTTGCCGCGACTGAATATGCAGTTTCCCACCTTGAAACTCTTCATCAGCATTCCGGATGAAGCGACTCCCATGCTGGTAGCCTCCAGTTCGCTATTGACCAGTCAGGGAATTACTACGCCCCAATTGCATGAGTACTTTGGTGTGGCGGTAGAGTCGCTGCAGCAGCTGCTCCAGGAGTGCCAGCAGATGCAGTTTCTGTACCTTGAAAGGGAGGAGAGTGAGATGATGTCGCTGGAGGAGGAAGAGGGGAGTAATCCTTCTTATCACTGACAAGTGGGAGGTGGGAGGTGGGAAGTATTCTTTCAACTTCCCATTTCCAACTCAAGACTTTTAATCTCAGAATGCGTTGATGGTGTAGGTCAGGTAGACGCGGTTGATCTTTTCACGATCGCTCTCTTTTTCAGAATTTGCAGCGGTTTTTGTGCCATCAAACTTGTAGTTGGTGTGCATAAATCTCAGTGCCAGGCCATCCATAACGCCATCGAAGGCGTAGGAAATGCTGGTGCTCCATTCACGACGGTCAAAGTCGCTCTTGTAGTTTTTGGCGTTCTCGCCTTTGGCCGCGTAAGCGTTGATGCTCAGTCCCGCCAGACCAAAATCGGCAAAGTTATAACCGGCTGTGATCAGGTAAGCTTTTTCGCCTTCCAGTGCGTAGTCTGCCCACTGGGAGAGGCTGGAATTAAAGGTGCCGGCGTTGCCCTGATCGGAGTCATCTGCTGCCCAGTCGCCCTCACTGGTTTTGTTATAGCCTGCGCCGACATAGGCATGGCCGATGTTCAGCGTGGCGTTCAGGTTGTAGTAGCTGGATTCGTATTCACCTTTGTCATCGATGTAGTCACCGCTGGTGAGCAACTTGCCCTCTTTCTCGGCGGTGGCGTAGCGCACGTCAGTAGCCAGAGAGATTTCGTTACCCAGATCGAAGGTGTAGTCCACCATGTAGAAGTGCTTCTTCAGGTACTCTTCAGACACCAGTCGTTCAGCATTCAGACCCACGCCCATAAGGGTGTAGTTCACACCGATAATATCGATGCTGTCCAGCTTTTGGTCTTTGCCCTGGTTATCTTTACCAACTGTCAGGTCATTTTTGAATGCGGACGCGTTACGGTCACTGGCACCGGTAATATGAGAGGCGTAAAGCGTCGCATCCATATAGTTGGCAGAGAGATCGTAGCCATAGGAACTGGCGGCCAACAGACGGGAGCCGGAGTTGCCATACAGAGCGTAGCCGCGCTTCTTGACACCGAAGGAGCCGTGTACAGTCAGATTATTGATTTCGTACTTGGCTTTGAGGTAGGCCTGCTGAACGCCGGCAATGCCGTTGGCTTTACCATCAGAGCCCTTGGCAACGTTGCTAATAGATGTATTTTTTTGCACATCCAGCGGGTCAGCAAAACCGGCCGTGACAACGGCACCCATCATATTATTGATATAACCGGTATCAAAGTCAGCGACGATGCCGTGAACCCATTCGTCACGGTAGATGTCGGAACCGTTTTGTGGGTTTTTGGAGTCTTTCTCTTTCCAGTAATAATTTTTGTAAGTCAGCTTAAAACTGGGATCAACGGTGGTGATCTCTGCTGCCTGCACTGCATTGACAGAGACGATGGCAGCGACTGCTGCACTCAGTGTGCATTTGGCCAGTGTATTCATATTTTTTTTTTTGTGTGTTGTGATTCGCGAAGGAGTGTCAGAAGACTCCTGGTTGCCAATGCGTGCGTATTACACGACACATTAGTTGTACGTGATTATGCGTGAAATAAATAGGTATTGCTACTTGTTCTTAAGGGGGGCGGCTGAAGGAAAAACTGCCTGACGGGCGGGGCTGAACGGCTGTTTGATCCACTACTTATACCTCCTGCGCTGGTGCAAGGGCAGACCGGTTGGTTCTGCTGCAAACTCAAACCACTTTGACGGCTGTCATTCTTATATCTCGCTACAGAAATACAAAACTTTTGGGAGTGGAGAGGATTCTGTTGCAAAATCTGGAGTGAATGAAAAGTCAACGCTTCCCAGAGACCATTACCCTGCCAGGGAGTAGAAATACTCCCATGGTGCTATTGATCCCGAACCTGG
>CAMRBW010000164.1 GCA_947040555.1 uncultured Oceanospirillales bacterium
CTCTGTGTCTCTGTGGTTCAAAATCTTTTAGCCGGCAGCGAGCTTCAGAGACGAGGACTGTTTACCTGCTCACGGCCAACAAAAGGAGGTTGAAGACATCCATAAATTAGGGTCATAAAAATATGGCTGTCCCCGATTTTGGTCTCTGATTTTGATCCCCGCACAGGCAGGGATCCATTGAGAGCAGTGGATTCCCGCTTACGCGGGAATGACGATGAGGAGTAAATCGATTTTCATGAGCGTAACTATGGTGACACGGATGGTGACACGGATGGTGACACGGATGGTGACACGGATGGTGAAACTGATCTAACTGCCTTTACGATATTTCATAATCAGGTCGTAGGCCGCCTGTATCTCTTGGGTTTTGCGTTTGGCCACTTCCATCATCTCTTCGGGAAGTCCTTTGGAGACCAGCTTGTCCGGATGGTGCTCACTCATCAGCTTGCGCCACGCTCGCTTTACAGCCATGTCATTGGCTGTGCTCTCCACTCCAAGAGTGGCGTAGGCCTCTTCCAGTTCATTCCGATTGGAGCGGGCCTGCCATTGATGGCCACCACCAGTGCCATGACCAAAGCCCTGATCGGAGTGGGAGTAGAATGCCCTTTGCGCCTGAAAACGCTGGTGCAGCATCTCAAAGGTCAGGCGGCTAACGCCCAGATTGTGGCAAACCTCATGGAGAACCGCCAGTTCCGACTCCGTTATGCTGCCATCCGCCCAGGCCGATTGCAGTTGAAGTTCCAGAAATATCTGGATCAGGCTGCCTCCTGCGGTCTGACGAAAGCGTTGGAGAACAGCGGTAATCGGGGCTCCACTTTTGCCTTCATTGAAAAAGTGAATCGCCTGCTGGCGCTGCTCCGCCGTCAGGCGCATCTGCTCCATCAGCTCTTTTGCCAGCTGGATCTCCACCTCACTGACCCGACCATCTGCCTTGGCGATACGCCCCATAGTCATGAAGGTTGCTTCAAAAAAGGCGGTTTGGGTCTGACGACGAGTGCTTCGACGACCGTACGCTATATAAGGATTCTGACTCTTTCTATCCAGCCAGGCTCCGAACAGCGCACCCATAATGCCGCCGAAGGGACCACCAAAAAACATCCCCAGAAAACCAAATAAAACCGTTCTGATCCACATACTAAAAATTCGCCAGTCATCATTGTTACAATTCTTTACCGTGAAAATGCAGTCCCCATCGCCATCGTTCAGGATGGACAGCATTTCCCGCTCACGGCCATTCTTCGTTCACGGCTGCCTGCTTCCGGACAATTTGCCTGCCCGTCCGCTTAATAAATCCCCTTCCAGGGTCTGAAACCGTTCCGGTGTTCCAACATCCAGCCAATAACCCGCATGCCGCTCACCGGATACCAATCCCTTGTCCATCGCTTTGCGCAGCAGGAGAGCCATCGGAAACACTCCAGACTCATCACCGCCACAGCCATCAAAAAGACGAGGGTGTAGAATACTGACACCAGAGAAAGTCAGGCGTTCACCATCGGGTTGCATTGTTTGATCGACCACATCATGCGCCAGAGTAAAATCCCCTTTCGGATTATGGTCGGGATTTGTCACCATAATCAGGTGCGACAGCTTACCACTCTTCAGTGAAAGATTTGCAAAATCCACGTCTGTAAATACATCACCGTTAACGACAAGAAACGGTGCTGAACCCAGCAGTGGCAAGGCTTTCATGATTCCACCTCCTGTTTCCAGCGGTTCTGGCTCTGCCGACCAGTGAATCGCTATGCCCCAGCGCCGACCATCACCCACAGCCGCTTCAAGCTGTTCCCCCAGCCACGAGTGGTTGATAACAATCTTTTGAAAACCAGCGGCTACCAGCCGTTCAATATGCCACTCGATCAATGGTTTGCCGGCGGCGAGTAGTAACGGCTTGGGCGTTGTCAGGGTCAGAGGCCGCATGCGCGTACCTTTGCCTGCGGCAAGGATCATGGCCACACGGGGCCTGCTCGAAGTGTCCATACCCATATTCAATCCCTCAGGCTGTAATCCTGCCACCAGTTCTGAGCCTTCAGTCGTGGCAACACTTCACTGTTAAGCCAATAGCACGCCTCGCTCAACTCCGGATAACGAGCACACACCCAGCCAAGATAGGCAGTGACTCGAGGAATATCATTCAGGTAGACAGATTTGCCATCACGCAGCCACAGTCGAACAAAAAGACCCAGTACTTTGATATGGCGCTGAGCCCCCATCCAGTCAAACCACTGATACAGCTGATCTTTATCTACGCCCTGCAGATGCTCTGAGCGAGCGGCAAAGTGATCCAGCCACTGATAAACCTTCTTTTGCGGCCAGTCCAGATAACAATCCCGCAACAGTGATACCGGATCATAGGTCACAGGTCCGAGTACGGCATCCTGAAAGTCGATCAGACCAAGACCATCAGACAGCATCATGATATTACGGGAGTGATAATCCCGGTGAACCGGAACCTGAGGCTGAGCCAGTGCCGATTTTGTCAGCTTGGCAAACAGGTCTGTCAGGAGTGTGTGCTCATCATCGGTCAGCGCCATACCCAATAGCTGAGTGAGACACCACTCCGGGAATAGCTGCATCTCTCTCGTCAGCCACTCTCCATCGTAGACCGGCAGTGAATAATCCTTCGGAGCTCTGCTCTTCTGCAGCACTAATAAAGCATCAATTGCGGAGTCATACAGGTTATCTATGCTGTCGGGCAGACGCTCTTTCGTCTGGAACGGCTCCAGAGCCGAATAAAACAGCTGGTCACCAAAATCTTCCAGCAGCATATAACCCCGGCCAATATCGGCGAAGTGTACCACGGGTGTTCTGATGCCCTGTTCTCGCCAACTTTTGGCAATGGCGACAAACGTGCCGCAATTTTCCTGGGGAGGCGGGGCATTGACGGCAATAAAGCTATCGCCACTATTGGTATGGGCACGATAGTAACGCCGAAAACTGGCATCGCCCGATACACTTTTGAGACCGGATTGCTTGTCACTGACCATCAGCTCCGTTAACCGTTCGGTACACCAGCTATCCAGTTCGGAGTAGCGGGCATCCAGCGGGCCGGATTTCTCATCCATAAATCGTGCTTTCCTCTATAATTTCGGAGTTAGATGCCGTGCAGCTCTCTTTTGACCATCCTGAATGAACAGATGTACAGATCATTCCGGCGATCAGAACGGCTGTTGAGGGCGTCCGGCAGGTTGATTCGTATTAGCTTATAAAGTACAACAACAGACCACTGTCCGTACAATCTGCCAGACCGAGATTATGCATTTGTGATTCAATTCAGAACATAACTCTCTGTGATAGCCGCACATATTAAAGTATTATGCTCTTTTTAACGGGTTTAGACTCAACACGTAGGTGTTAAATACGTCACTTCGCTGAAGACTCATCCAGCTGATGTGATGGAGTCACGAACGCTGACGGGAAGGCCGGATTCATACCGATGGCAAAAGACATCTTTATCCTGAAAAATAAACTCCCTTTGGTAATAACGACCGGCCTGCTGGCCAGTTTGCCCGTTTTACCAGTTATAGCCAGTCAGGAACTCAACAGTGACAGCCAGTGGGTCTGTAAACAGGCCATTGGTGGCAAGGGATGGCAGTGCAGTGTTATTCCTCGTACTGAAGGTCCTATCCCTTTTGCACAAAGGGCACCGGTCCAACCTGCTCTGGAAAAGTCACCAGGCACTCCTGTCGAGATCACCGGTGGATTTTCCCCTGAAAACAAGGGCGCAGCAGCGAGCAGCGCCCCGGCACCGGAAAAAACCCGTAAGTCTGAGCCCGCTGTGCCGGTCGCCGTCACGCCTGCCGCCGTCACGCCTGCCGAAAAACTGCCCGGGTACATGGATAATGGCCGCCCGTTAACGGTATCCCAGGCGTATACAACGCTAGACTGGCGGCCTATAGACCAACTTCCGCAAGCCCAGAAGAATCTGCGCAAAAACCGGCTGTGCGGTGGAGGCTACGACGAACCATCACGTCCCGGACAAGACTATCAGGGTGATCCCGCCAAGGCATCGATTTACGCCGAGGCGGATAAGTCCAGCTACCATGAGGGCGGGATTGCTACGCTGTCTGGCAACGTCCTGATGCGTCAGGGTTACCGACAGATTGAGAGTAATGTTGCCCACATGAACCGCAACACCTCAGAGGCAGATTTTGAGGTTGATGTGGTCATCCGTGAGCCGAATCTGTTGCTGATTGGCAATAAAGCCAAAGTCAATACGGACAGCGGCTATGCCGAGATTCACGATGCAGACTACGTCTTTCATCAGGATGGTATTCGTGGCGAAGCGAAGAAGATTATCCGCCATGAAGACGAAACTATTGAACTTGATAATGCCACTTACACAACGTGTCCTCCTGAAGGCTGTGTATGGCAGCTGAACGGTCGCAAGATCAAGCTTGACCCCGAAGCGGGCATGGGTACTGCGACCCACGCCACGGTCGATATTCTGGGGCTGCCGGTCTTCTACACCCCGTGGATTACCTTCCCGATTGATGATCGCCGTAAATCCGGTCTGCTGTTCCCGACCCTCTCCTACAGCTCCGGCAAAGATAGCAACGGCTTTGATTACACCCAGCCGATCTACTGGAACATTGCGCCCAATATGGACGCCACCATCACGCCGCGGGTAATGAGCAACCGGGGTGCGCTGATCGAGAGCGAGTTCCGCATGATGACCGGGAGCAGCATGACTGAACTCGGTGGCGCGTACTCAACCAAAGATAAGATTGAGCAGAAAAACCTGAACTACGACCAGAATCGCTGGATGGTGAACCTGAACCATACCCAGAATCTGACGAAGAACTGGGATTACGAAATCAACTTTACCAATGCCAGTGACCGTGAGTACTTCAGCGACTTCGCCACCAGTCTGGATGTGAACTCCCAGTCACCGCTGGTTCAGCAGATTTACACCAACTACCAGAGCAGTGGTGATGGTCCTCATCAGTGGAACTTAAACGTCGGTACCCAGCATCTGAAGAATATGTCTCAGGATGCGGATGATCCCTACGATAAAGCGGTGGATCTGACCCTGAACGGCAAGTGGGGCGAAGCGACCGGCTTTGGTTTCAACTATGTACTGGCGTACACCGACTTCCAGCGTGAGGGAGATTGGCAGTACAAACGTCAAGATCGTGTTAACAAAGAACATGACATCTACCAGGGCGTTTGGGGCAAAGGTGCAGCCGACAGCATCACCAATGCCACCGGTGGTCGACTCTATGCCGAGACTGGCGTCAGCTACCGCTTTGAGAACAGCTACGCCTTCCTTGAACCAGGTGTGAAGTGGCGTTCGGTTCACTACCGCCTCGGTGATTTGAAGCAGGCTTACGCTGACAAGTATGTCGGTAGTGATTTGGACAAGGCAAAGAGCCCGGATACCAATGCTCCGACAGCCTATCTGGATGGCGGCATGTACTTTGATCGGCCAACGGCGTTCGGTGACCTGAAGCTGACCCAGACGCTGGAACCACGCTTCCGTTATGTCTACACGCCTTACAGAGGAAGTCAGGGTCTGAACCCTGACTTCGATAGCAGTGATTCGACGTTCAGTTACAGCAGTCTCTGGCGTGACGATCGCTTCTCCGGCTACGACCGTATTGGCGACACCAACCATGTATCTCTGGGCATAACCAGCCGCTTCCTGGAAGAGAACGGTTTTGAACGGTTCCGGTTCTCTATTGGTCAGATGTTCTATTTTGAAGATCGTAAGGTC
>CAMRBW010000165.1 GCA_947040555.1 uncultured Oceanospirillales bacterium
AGCGGTATTTGATTGTCAGACATTGCTTGGCTCATCAGGGTTTGGCTCATCAGGGCTTGGCTCATCAGGGCTTGGCTCATCAGGGCTTGGCTTATTCGGGCCTGGCTCATCAGGGCTCCAGAAACAGGCTCGTTGCCGTTTATTGGACAAAATCTCCAGGGGCGGATTTTGTTGACGACACTTGTCCATAACATGCTGGCAACGATCCTGAAACGGGCAGCCAGAAGGTAAGTCCATCAGATTTGGCGGATTGCCCGGAATGGTCACCAGCGCCTGAGAATTGTCAGTGTCCAGGCGAGGAATAGAGGCCAGCAAACCAATACTGTAGGGATGGCTGGGGCGGTAGAAAATATCATCCGTGGTGCCATACTCCATGGCCTGCCCGGCATACATGACCAGCACTTTGTTGCAGATACCGGCGACAACGCTCAGGTCATGGGTGATCATGATGATGGTGGTATTAAAGTCCCGCTTCAGTTCATTAAGCAGCGCCATGATCTGTGCCTGTACAGTGACGTCCAGAGCGGTTGTCGGTTCATCAGCAATGAGCAGCTTTGGACGACACAGTAGCGTCATGGCAATCATTACCCGTTGTCGCATACCGCCGGAGAGTTCGTGGGGGTACATCCCCATACGCTGGCGGGCTTCCGGTATTTTTACCGCATCCAGCATACGGGCAGACTCGTTGAACGCCTCCGCCTTCCCCGTGCCTTTGTGCAGCATCAGCACTTCCATCAGCTGTTTGCCAACTTTCATATAGGGGTTGAGTGAGGTCATCGGGTTTTGAAAAATCATGGCGATTTTCTCGGCCCGGATACGATTCAGCGCTTTCTCCGGCAAATTGAGAATCTGCTGGCCTTCAAAAAGAGCTTCGCCATGAGCACGGCCATTTCTGGCCAGTAGCCCCATAATGGCAAAGACCGTTTGGCTCTTGCCGGAACCTGATTCGCCAACAATACCAAGGGTTTCTCCCGTCTCAAGGGAGAAGTTCAGATTGTTGACCGCAGTCACTTCACCGTCGGGAGTACTGAACTGCACCTGTAAATTTTTGACTTCAAGAAGACGCATAGCAAAGGCTCCCGTTAACGGTCTTTCGGGTCGAGGGCGTCGCGCAAGCCATCGCCAACGTAGTTAAAGCAGAACAGGGTGATAACAAGGAAGGCTGCCGGAAATGCCAGTTGCCACACCGCTACCTCCATAGACTGGGCACCTTCATTAACCAACGCTCCCCAGCTGGTCATCGGTTCCTGCACACCCAGCCCCAAAAAACTGAGGAAGGACTCAAACAGAATCATGCCGGGGACCAATAGCGAGGCATAAACGACAACAATACCAAGAACATTGGGAATGATGTGTCGTTTAATAATGGCAAACGGCCTGGTGCCGCTTACCCGTGCAGCTTCAATAAACTCGCGCCCTTTCAGGCTGATGGTCTGGCCTCGGACGATACGAGCCATATCCAGCCAGGAAACGGCGCCGATTGCGATAAAGATCAGCATGATGGAGCGGCCAAACAGGGTCACCATCAGAATGACCAGAAACATAAACGGGAAGGACTGGAGAATCTCCAGAATCCGCATCATAAAACTATCGAGTCTGCCGCCCACATAGCCGGACGTTGTCCCATAAAGTGTGCCGATCAGCACCGCAACCAGCGCCCCCATAATACCGACCATAAAGGAAATACGCCCCCCCATCAGGGTGCGGACAAACAGATCTCGCCCCAGAGTATCGGTTCCAAACCAGTGGCTGTTTTCCCAATTGGGTGCCCCGGTCATGTACCCCCAGTTGATGGCATCGAACTCATGGGGGGAGAGCATCGGCCCAACAATCACCAATACACCGATGATGGCGAGCATGATCAGGCTGGTGACAGCAGCCCGGTTTCGAAGAAAACGTGCACGGACATCGACCCAGAGGCTGCGACCTTCAATGTCGAGCCCTTGGGCGAAATTTTGCACAGCGGCCTTTTTATCCGCATCAGGAGTAACAGTCATAGCAGATATCCTTTCTGATAACGGCCTATTGGTAACAGATCGTCGGGTCGATCACGGCATAGAGAATATCGACGACAGCGTTAAACAGAATGGTTAGGGCACCAATAATAATTGTCAGACCAAGTACCAGTGAGTAGTCACGGTTCAAGGCGCCATTGACAAAGTGCTGGCCGATACCCGGCAGACCAAAAACAGTTTCAACAACCACTGAGCCGGTAATAATGCCGACAAAAGCGGGGCCGAGATAGGAGATCACCGGCAGCAGGGAGGGACGTAAAGCGTGGCGCATTATGATGACCCGCCATGGCAGACCTTTTGCTCGCGCTGTACGAATGTAGTCGCTGTTCAACACTTCGATCATGCTGCCTCGCTGAATGCGGGCGATAGAGGCCATATACATGATCGCCATCGCAGCAACCGGGAGTACCATAAACTCCCAGCGTCCCCCGTTCCATCCCCCAGCCGGTAACCACTGCAGCATGATTGAAAACACCAGCACCAGCAGCGGGGCAATGACAAACGACGGCAGCACAATGCCCGCCATGGCCAGAGCCATAACGAAATAGTCCAGAAAGGTGTTCTGTTTTAGGGCTGCAAAGGTGCCGATCGAGATTCCGAGCACCACCGTGACAATAAACGCCACGGCGCCTATTTTCAGGGAGACCGGAAAGCTCTGTTCTAGCAGATCGTTGACCGTGTAATCGCGGTACTTGAATGATGGACCAAGATCCCCCTTACTCAGATCCCGAAGATAGTAGAGATATTGCTGCCATAATGGCTTGTCGAGGTTGTATTTGGCTTCAATGTTTTTCAGAATTTCAGGGGGAAGATTTTGCTCTCCGGTGAAAGGGCTGCCGGGTGCCGCTTGCATCAGAAAAAACGAGATAGTTATTAGCACCAGCAATGTAGGTACTGCCACGGCAAGACGTTTAATTATAAATTTCAGCATGTTCTGGTTTTCTCCGTACTGAACCATCCTGCACTGTCCTGTGGCCTCAAGTGTAACAGGGAGCACTAAAGTAAGGGCGTGGTTTGTGCGAGTGAAAACTACAGGTGTTCACAAGAATAATGATTGTGCGGAGGACGATGTGGTAATTACTGATAAACAGCGCTGCGGCTGGTGTCATGGTGATGATTTGTACCGACATTATCACGACTATGAGTGGGGAGTTCCTTGTCGTGATGATCAGGCTCTGTTCGGATTTCTTATTCTTGAAGGGGCTCAGGCAGGTCTTTCCTGGATTACCGTACTCCGCAAACGGGAGCGTTACCGGGAGGTATTTGACCAGTTCGATCCCAATAAAGTTGCAGGGTACGGGTCGGAGAAAATCGAACAGCTACTACAAGACCACGGTATTATTCGTAACCGGTTAAAGCTGACCAGTGCCGTTCAGAATGCACAGGCCTTTCTCAAGGTTCAGAGGGAGTATGGCTCATTTGCTGAGTTTATTTGGTCGTTTGTGGATGGAAAGCCGCGACAGAATCACTTTCAGATACTCTCTGATGTGCCAGCCAAAACAGTTATCTCCGATCAAATGAGCAGGGCTCTCAAGAAGAAAGGATTTAATTTTGTCGGTCCGACCATTTGTTATGCCTTTATGCAGGCAACCGGTATGGTCAATGACCATCTTGTCTGCTGCCATCGTCACAAGGAATGTAATGAATTAATAGGGCAATAAACCGCCACTACCAGAATGGCTTCACGTATTCGTAATTGACAAGGGGAGAGCCTGCCAGCGTAATATTTATTCCATCTTGCTATGGACGTTCAGATCGAGAAAATTGGTAAATTTAAAGCGCATGTAGGGAATGCCAGAGAGTCTTTAAGACTGTATACTGCATGATTCATGCGCTGGTTAGCGTACTTCACTCAATTTGGTATAGTTGTCAGGACGGGAACTTCCCTGCTGGCGTATCGAGATTGAGGCAGATTCCATTTGCTTTCTGATGGGTGTCGTCTGCCTTTCTGGTGACAGTAACGGTTAAACAGCCTGAATGCTTCTCTGTCAGTTGAAACAACGGTAGTCTGATAGCACAACTCTTTGATTAATAACGATTGTCTGTATATGACAAACGAAATGGAAGTGATTAATGAAAAATGTAATGATGCGGGGAACCGTTTTGGCTCTGTCCCTGGGCATTTTGGGTGGTTGTTCCACCATGGGATCTTACAACCTTGAAACGGCTTGCGTTCTCGGTGGCGCGGCTGTTGGTGGTGGTATCGGTGCTACCAACGACAGTGAAGATGCTGTGAAGGGTGCAATTGGTGGTGCTCTGGTTGGCGCGCTGGCTTGTCACCTGATGGATGGCGATTCCGATAGCGACGGCGTGAAAGACAGCAAGGATCAGTGTGAAGCGACTCCACTGGGTAAGTTTGTTGATGAAAATGGCTGCTCCATCGTACCTGTTATCAAAGTGCCTGTAGATGCAGACATGGATGGTATTGCAGATACCGACGATCTCTGTCTGGATACTCCAGCGGGTGTTGAAGTTAATGCTGATGGTTGCACCATGATGGTAGACATCGTTCTGGATGGCATCAATTTTGATTCCTCTTCCTCCAGTCTGTCTGTAGTCGCTGATGAAGTGCTGCTGGCTCAGGTAGAATTGCTGAGGATGAATCCTGCTCTGAGAATCAGCCTGGTCGGCCATACCGACAGCACTGGTCCAGAAGCATTCAACCAGACTCTGTCTGTTGCGCGTGCTATGGCTGTCCGTGACTTCTTTGTCAGTGAAGGCGTTGATGCATCCATATTCACCGTTTCCGGTGCAGGTGAGATGGAGCCTGCTGTTGATAACAGCACTGCGGAAGGTCGTGCGGCCAACCGTCGCGTTGAGCTGAAAGTGATTCCTCAGGAAATCTAATCAGTTGATGGTGAAGTCAGTTTTCACTGACTTCACCATTTCTTTTCTTCCCTTATCGTGCAGTATTCGTTCTTTCCGCCGATGAAATTTCAGATATCGTCTGTGATTCGGATCTACGGATAGACATAGTCAACTTTCCGGCACAGACAGCAAAAAAAAGAATATTTACCGGCTGGAAGACAATCTCATGTCAGTTAAGACTGCCTTGCCCATAAAGGAGAATGATCGATCTGGTAGGGGGCTTTCCCGTACCCTGTTCAGCTATTTTTTTCTACTCTCTTTGTTACCTCTTATGGTGATGGGAATGATTGAGTACAATCATACGAAAGGAAATATTGTCGAAAGTCGGCATAAAGAACTTTCTACCATTAACTCAATGTTGAGCCAGCTTATTGGCGAATATTTTGATGGGGTCATCAATAATCTTCATTTTAGAGGTGATCATGCTGTTGAATTTATTAATAGTATGAAAGCTCTTCTCGAAAAATATCCTGATACAAAAAATGCATTGCGAAGTGATGAGTATTACCAACTTGTTGATGAAGGTAATGGGGAGTTTCTTGGACTTCTTCATTTTTATGAGTATGCCGATATTATTATCGGAGATGCCGATGGGAATATTCTTTATTCTGCCAAAAGATACCGTGATTTTGGTGAGAATTTATTTACAGATTCATTGTCAAATACCAAATTTTCAAAAACAGTTTCCACAGCCATGGAAACAAATACCCGCCTTTATATTGATCATGAATACTATCCGTTAGAAGGTGATGAAAATGTGAATTTTTTCATCATACCTTTGGTCGATGATCGTGGGCAGAGTGTTGGTTTTATTG
>CAMRBW010000166.1 GCA_947040555.1 uncultured Oceanospirillales bacterium
ATGTTTGGCTAAAAAACGGAGAGCAATCAGGCCGCTTCCGCTGCCTCTCTGGTAATCAGCTCACGAATCATCTGAGCGACTTCTTTCTGGCAGCCGAAGTTATCCCACTCTAACTCAATAAGGGGTGTATTCATCTCCCGGCAGATCTGGGGCAGACACGCTTCATGGAAGTTGTGCAGATCCTGGATGTAGGCGAGTGGTGTACCATCTTCCGCTTCACGGCCGCGGGAGATCAGACGATTATAGGCGACTTCCGGCGTGGTACGCAGGTAGACAACAGCACTGATGCGCGGGTAGTCCTGTAGACGACGTTTGATGTCGTAGTAGTAATCCATGTACATCGCATTAGGCTGTTCCATGGACAGAAAGTTGGCCTGAGAGAAGATCAGGTCAGAGTACAGGGAGCGTTCGATCAGATAATTTTTAGTCGGGTCCAGCTCGGTAACCAGAGTGGCGCGACGCTCGGTGATGTATTTCTGGAAACGGATACGGCGATTAGCATCGTGTGGGTGTCTGGTAAAGTCTTCCAGCAGCTCGGTAAAACGCAGATCGTCAACCGGTTCCTTCAGTGGCTCCCAACCCAGCTCTGTAGCCAATTGAGGAAGCAGGGTGGATTTACCCGCAGCAATGTTCGCCTCAACAGCAACAAAATGGTTGGTTTGATTCTTAATCATTAGTGAGCCTCAAGGAAGCATTTGGTGCATACGGGGAAATAGTGTTCATCATGACCGACAATAATTGTCCGGCCGTTACTCTCACCGGTAAAACGGGTGAATTGTGCAGGTTGGCCACAGTGGCAATCGGCAAAAACCGGATCCAGCTGACCGGCAAAGCGGGTGATGATGGCAGATGCGGCAAAGGTCGCACCACGATAGTCTGTCATCAGTCCATAAAAACGGACACGGAGGCCAGAGAGAGACCTCCGGACCAGAAACATTATCGCGTCTTCGGACAGGAACTGAGCCTCATCAACCAGAAGGTATTCGCTCTGGTTGATGTCGAGCTGCTGCGCCAGTGCTTCCGTTGAATCGAAAACAGCACAGGGCAGCTCACTGCCGTTACGACTTTTGACCTTGTCATCGGGGGATCGGGTATCCAGTGCCGGACGCACGACCATAGCGCGATGATTTTCGGAGAATGCGTAGAAGTCTCCAATCAGACGCGCAGTCTTGCCGGACTTCATCGGACCGTAAATAAAGGCAATTGGGCTCATGAAATAGTGTTTTATCCTGCCTGGTGCGTCACGTCGGGAGGCGCGCACTATAGAAAGAGGCTGCTTCTTCGGCAATAAGTAAATGAACCGCTTGAATTATTCAATTCAGCACAATATTGGCAAATAACGCCTTATCTGCACCATCAAAAGCCGCAGTTAAAAACAGTTCGTTGGGCGCGGTAATCCGGCAATTCTGGTAACGCTTTTGGCTGGGCTGCCGCGAAAAAGTTGCATCAGGTAGAGACTGTTGCCCTTGTCGGCTCCCAGTTTCTCCTTGATGAACTTGACTAGCGGACGCTGACTGGGCGATAGCTCATAAGTGTCGTAAAACTCACGAACCAGGTGAATAATGTCCCAATGGGCCGGAGTCAGTTCGATATGTTCATCCTGCGCCAGCAGGTGAGCTGTCTGTTCATTCCAGTCAGACAGACAGAGCAGATAACCATCGTTATCCAGTCTGGGGGAATTGTTGCAATTGTCAGTCATCAGAACCAGCTAAGAGTCCGCTTGTGCTGTGTGGTGAGTGTTACAAAGAGATCGTAGTCGGCCCGTTGTACCCATTCAGGCAACCGAGCGAACAGACCTCGAGCCCGGGCATCCGCTTCCAGACAGTACACGGTGCAGTGTCTGAAGAGAACTTCAAACTCTGCGGCTCCCGTGCTGCCGCTGAAAAGTGCATTCACGCCATCTTCAATAAACAGCAGAGTGTCGCCATCGCTGACGGCTATCTGCGCATTCCGGCAGGCCGGGTGACCGGCAGGTTTGTTGATGATATGTAATGTGGTCATCGCCTGATTATTAACTGTATTAAAAGCTGAGAACGTGATCGTAGTTTTGTAGCAAATCAGCGACATCAGCATGGTTAATCAGCTGAACGCTTAATAGCAGGTCGCGCTCATCGAGCCCGAATGTTACCAGATCCTCCCGGCAGACGTAGATCTTTTCTACCCCGTACAGTTCCAGAGCCTGAGCCATGGAAGCGGTATTTTTTTGGGGAAGTGCATCGGGGGACTGGCTCTCAAGCAGTTGGAGAACCCCTTCACCCAGCACCAGAAGCGCAGCCTCAAAGTCATAGGAAGCGGCAACCAGCAAGGTCTCAATGCCATCCCGAACCAGCGTGCTGCCATAAGGCGCATGGGAACTGATAATACAGATACTGGTCATAAATCAGGTTCCGAAAGTAATAACACGATCGGCAGAAACAACGCCATCAACCAGCTGTCCAAGACCGGAGACAGTAAAAGGCGCCTCCACATTGAAGGCGAACTTGTTATAGCGCTGGGCCTCGGATTGATCCAGCAGCCCGCGCTTCAGAGCGGCAGAGATACAGACCACCATATCGATGCTGTGCTCGTTGCCAAGTGCCTTCCACTCATGGTGGAGATCCTGCTCGCCTTGTGGTGCAACAATCAGGCTTGAACCCGCATGAACGCCATCCCCGAGGAAAAAGACACGGAAAATCTCATGCCCCTGTTTCAGGGCGGCCCTGGCAAAATGCAGAGCCGTCTGGCAGGCCTGGCTCGAAGCCGGTGAACCGTGGATAACGAGTGTGTACTTCATGTAACGGGGGACAAAGTGTGACCGGGCCGCCATTCTAGCACGGTTGGCCTGCGGGACGAAATCCACGATTGTTCGTCAGTATGACCCCAAGTTTATCTCTCGGACCACGAGTTCACCCAGACTTACCCGGAGCAGGAACAAAGGAACAAGGACAAAGGACAAAGGAACAAGGACAGCCATAGAATAAAAAAGGTAAAATTCCCGGATATCCAAAGGGCTATTGCGATCCTCAAAAGCTCTTGAATCACAGGAAATCCAGCAGGAACTTTCAATGTTTAAAACGCTTTTCGCCTCGGTCGGCATTGGTGCAGCAAAGGTTGATACCGTACTCCAGACCGAACATCTGGTTCCCGGACAGCCGTTTCAGGCGGATATCATTATCCGTGGTGGTGATGTCGCTCAGGATTTGTCCGGGCTGGAACTGGCACTGATGACCAAAATCAAGGTAGAGACGGAAGAGGGTGTCGAGCTCTTCACCCACGAGCTCCAGAACTGGTCACTGGCAGATACCACAACCATTGAACCTGGTCAGGAGATTCGGGTGCCGTTCAGGGCGGAACTGCCTTCAGAAACGCCGGTGACCGAACTGCCCGTCGATAATAATCAGTGCGTCGTCTGGCTGACCACTGGGTTGAGTATTGATAGGGGGCTTGATGCCTCAGATAAAGACTATCTTCATATTCACCCCAACAAGGTCATGCAGCGCTGCATGGCGGTGATGGATGAACTTGGCTACCGGATGAACAAAGCCGATGTTGAAAAAGGGTATCTGAGTGCCGCCGGTTTCCGGTCGGTCAGTGGTTGTTACCAAGAGCTGGAATATCATCCCGGTGCCGGCGGTTTTCTGGGCGGTATTAAAGGAGGGGTTCAGGAAGTAGAGCTCTCTTTTGTGCCCGCTGCCGAAGAGACCCATCTATTGATAGAGCTGGACAGAGCGTTTCGGGGAGATGGTTATGTTAGCCTGACCATACCGCACACAGAAGCGGGGCTGTCCAGTGTGCATGGCCAACTGGAGCATCTGCTGTCTTGATGTCAATGTTCTTCGGATAAATAACCCCAGTGCTATTCAGGTACCGGGGTTATCTAAATCTTTCAAGCGGTCGCCCCAGTAACCTGGGCAGCCTCTTTCTTCACCTTTTCCAGTTGTTCCTGAGTCATAAGCGACGTGGTATAGACGTGCAGGGACGGCATTAGAGAGCCGTAGTTGAAGCTGGCGCTCAGGAAGGCCGCCAGAGGGTCCACCATAGTGCCCGATAAAAACCACATATTCTCTGCGATTCTCAGCTTAGTTTATCTTCAAAAAATGCAGATAGAACAGGAGTTCACAAATATTTATCAGTACCAACGTGAACTTTTTAAGGAGATTGTTGGCACTTTTATTGCGAACTCTATAAAAGACAATGATCACCTATTACCAAAATTCGTGGGCGAAATCAATACGTAAATCCTACGCATAACTGATGGTGGGGTACCTTATCTGTTCAATAAGGTTTACTATCAACAGGAAAATATGTTTTTTTTACAAGCAGCTACGTGATATGGCGATTTAGCCGCATAAAACAATCCATGCAGCCACGGATAGGGAGATCTTATGGCTAACCAAGAAAATAGCGAAGAATCTACAAAAGATCCTGATGATATATCCCAAACCGCATCAGACGCCATGTCTGCACAATCTGCACAATCTGCACAATCTGCACAATCTGCACAACAGGAAGTTGTGGATCCTGAGGAAGTTGCGGATCCTGCTATACAATCTGTACAACAGGAAGCTATAGATCCTGAGAAACAACAGAGCCCCCCTGATGAGGATGTTGAAAAGCAGGAAGACGCTGACAGTTCTTTACCTGCTCCGGATGCCGCCTCTGCTGCGTCAGAAAAAGGCTCGCTAAGGTCATCTGATAGTATCCAGATACCTAAATATCATTCCCAAGATCACCCAGTCATAGAACGAACAGGCCCCAGTGTATTCGATGTCATTACCCCTGATACCAACAGTTTGGCATCAGTCTTGGAGATTGATAAATTATATGAGTCAGACTGGGACAGACAGTTGGCGGAGAGTGGCAGAGAGGCCACCACGCTGGCGCCAGCACGAATAAACAGGACTCCTGTCGCACAGCTGGATCGTGGCACCGGTAATGAGAAAGAAACCTTCTTTATTGATGTTTTGGCGAACGACATCGATGCGAATACCGATGATGATCCGACCAATTTCCGTCTGGATCGTGTGGAGATTGTTGATGTTAATAATGCACCGGTAACAGGTCGTGGACAGGTCAATATTTTCGAGAATAAGCTGAAGTTTATACCGGGTGAGGATTTTTATGCACTGGCAGAGCGGGAAGAAGCGATCGTTGCGGTACGTTATACAATGTCAGACCGTTTTGGTGCTACTTCTGATGCTACCGCCACACTGATAATAACGGGACTTAATGATGCCCCCGTTGTCAGTCGGGCGATAATCTCCGGTACCAGAGATAGCGATGCAATCCATACCGTTAATTTGCTGACTCATGCAGGGGATATTGATGCCAGTGATACGCTGTCGGTGACAGATGACAGCGTTCATCTGAATAGCGGTAATGGCATTGGCGTTACTTTGGTTGGCAATCAGCTGTCAGTCAATCCTGCAGACTATAAGTATCTGGCTGTGGATCAGCAGGAAATCATCCATTACAGCTATACCATTAACGACGGCAATGGCGGCACCGTTGATCAGGATGTGACCATCACCATCACTGGTACCAATGATGCGCCAGTGGTGACCGGCGACTTTGTCGGAACGCTGACTGAAGGAAATGTCGGTGGCGCAGTAGTGCAGGCGACCGGCACCATCGCTATCAGCGATATTGACGACAGTGACACTCCAGTCTTTGCGGCTGTGTCCGGCGTGGCCGGTG
>CAMRBW010000167.1 GCA_947040555.1 uncultured Oceanospirillales bacterium
CTTCAGGTGACTGGAGTTCAGACGTGTGCTCTTCCGATCTCTCGCTTGCATCACCTCTCGCTTGCATCACCTCTCGCTTGCATCAATTGCCCAGACACATCAACGACCGGAGCGCATCGGCTCCAAAAAACCCTCCACCAGCTGACGGGCGATTGTCTGTCTGGGTGGGAGCTGTGGCAGATTATCCGTTGGAAACCAGTCTGCGTGTACCAGCTCCCGGGTATCTACCTGTAATTTACCCCCCGTGCAGCGGGCGGTGAACCCGACCATCAAATTGTGGGGAAATGGCCAGGGTTGGCTGCTTTGATAACGAATATCCGAGACTATAAGCCCCGTCTCTTCCATCACCTCTCTGGCAACAGCTTGCTCCAGCGTCTCACCCGGTTCAACAAAGCCGGCAATCAACGAATGAAACCCCGGCGGATGATGTATGCCACGGGCCAGCAGGATCTGATCATCACGATATATCAGCACGATGATACAGGGGCTGACGGTTGGATAACTCTGATAGTCGCAGCTTTTGCAAACGCGGGCGCGATCGTCCATCCGCGCTGATTCCACCAGCGAACCACCACAGCGGGAACAGCATCGGTTATTACGCCCCCAGTTGATCAGACTGGCGGCCTGATGCATCAAAAACCCCGGCAAAGCCTCCGCCATAATGGCGGTACGGACAGGAACGCTATCAACACGCTCCGCGGCATCCGCTTCGGGAACCGCCAGCTCAACGGCCGTCAGAAAACAGCCATCATGATGGCCCAACGGATGACGCTGAACAATCTCCCCAAGATGTGAGGGGATGTCCTGCCAGAGACAGTCCCCGCTACCGGTTAACAGGATATTGCCACGGGAGAAAAGCAGCCAGCACTCAGGATTATTCATTACGCGGCTCATCCAGAGCGAGCGTGCGCCACAGGCAGGAACCGGCCGCTTTTTGAATGGTATCGAGTTTTTTGTTGTGCTGTATCAGCTCATCACTGCTGGCCCGCAACACTTTCAAACGTGGTCGATCCGCCGACAGACGCCGAATACCACCGTCCTCTCCCGAATGGTCTCCTGAACCGCCGTGACTGCCGAGTAAGAATGAGGTCTGTCCTCCGGTCATGGTCAGGAAGACATCGGCCAGAATCTCGGAGTCAAGCAGTGCGCCATGGAGGGTACGGCTGGAGTTATCGACACCGTAGCGTTTGCAGAGCGCATCCAGACTGTTACGTTGACCGGGGTGCTTCTTCCGGGCCAGCACAAGGCTATCGATAATGCCGCAATACTGCTCAATATTCCCCGGCGACTGGCTCAGCATCCGGAATTCATGGTTGATAAAGCCAACGTCAAAGGGGGCGTTATGGATAACCAGCTCCGCCCCTTTAACAAAATTCAGAAACTCTTCAGCGATCTGGGCAAACAGTGGTTTGTCGGCCAGAAACTCATTGCTAATGCCATGGATTTCCCTGGCACTGGGGTCCACCTCCCGCTGGGGATTGAGATAGACGTGGAAGTGGTTGCCTGTCAGTTTGCGGTTGATCAGCTCTACACAGCCGATCTCGATGATCCGGTGCCCCTGTGAGGGTTCCAGACCCGTAGTTTCCGTATCCAGTACGATAATGCGGGACATAAAAAATCCAGATAACCTGTTTGATGTGATTCGGTTTTATTGTGCCCGAGCCTGTTTTGCGTTCTGCTGTGCGCCCTGTCGGGCCAGCTCATCAGCCTTTTCGTTGTCCGGGTGACCGCTGTGGCCTTTCACCCAGCACCACTCCACCTGATGATTCGCGGCGGCCGCCTCAAGACGTTGCCATAGATCAATATTTTTAACCGGTTTTTTGGCAGCAGTCATCCAGTTTTTGCGCTTCCATCCGGCCAGCCACTCGGTGATCCCTTTACGCACATACTGGGAATCGGTGGTCAGACGCACCTCGCAGGGACGACTCAGCAGCTCAAGGGCAGCGATTGCAGCCATCAGCTCCATGCGGTTATTGGTTGTTTCCGGCTCACCACCAAAAATCTCTTTTTCGATGTCGCCATAGCGCAACACCGCCCCCCAGCCTCCGGGGCCGGGATTACCGCTACAGGCGCCATCGGTGTAAATCTCTACCATTTTTTTGCTCAAAAGATCTTTTCCTATTTGGGCTTTTCCATCAGGGATCCGGAACAGCAGGCGGAACTTCCCAATAGCTGATTGCCAGTACTGCGCCAGCGACGATCATAAGGGATCAACCCTGCACGCTCTTTCACGGCCACCAGCACATAAAAGCTCCCCAGGCCCAACCGGGGCGAGGAGACCAGATGTTCCAGCTTCTGCTTGCGAGCCGGCTGCAAGCCGCAGGTGAACGGGAACAGACCGCCACCAAAGCGCAGCTCGGTAGTGCGAAAGTTCAACAGCGTCAGCCAGTCCTTCAGACGCCAGGATTGGTAGAAACGCGCCTTTTGCATGATCTTGTTTTCTCCCTGACCCAGCATACGTAAGGGATTCCAGATACTGTAGGGGTTGAATCCGACAATCACCAACTTGCCACCCGGTACAATCGAACGACAAGCCTCACGCAATATTCGGTGAGGACGTTCTGCAAAATCCAGCACATGGTGGAGAAGAACCATATTCATACTGCGTGGCTGAATGCCCCACTCGTTAACGGAAATTTGTACCATCATACCGGCCGTTTCCTCACTCAGCGGAGTAAGAAACGTTTTGTAGACAATACAGGCGTCGTCCAGTAGTGAACTGTCGGGGAGTATACCGAGAGTACAGGCGTGCTGCCCGAACATGCGGGGTAATAGTTCGCGAAGATGGCTCTGTTCTGCAGCCAGCAGAAACTGCCCCTGGTCGCTATTGAACCACTGCCGCACCTCTGGCAATAAGTCCTCGAAGCGGGAAACAGAACCTGTTTTTCCTGCAAACATTCCTTTCTCTCTATCCATTGCTATTGGCATCTACTCGCTTACCAAGTACGATCTTATACATAAGTATGATCTTATAAATATACGGCAACTTTGAACTATACCTGTCAGATTACCTATGTTAACTATTACTGGCCTTCCGGCTTTCAATGATAATTATATTTGGATGCTGGCCGATACTGAAACCCGAACCTGTTATGTGGTTGATCCGGGCGATGCTGCGGTTGTTGAGACAGCCTGTAGCAAAACGGGTCTGACCCTGGCCGGCATCCTGATCACCCACCACCACGCTGACCATACCGGCGGCCTGCTGAAACTGATCAATAAACGGGATATTCCGGTGTACGGACCCGCAAAAGAGTCCATCACAGGAATCAGCCACCCCCTGAAAGAAGGTGACAAAATGGTCATCTGCGGCACTGAATGGCAGATAATGGAGACTCCGGGACACACCGCCGGCCATATCTGCTATTTTGGCAGACCACAGGGCATGCCTCCGGTACTGTTTTGCGGGGACACCCTGTTTAGTGGCGGTTGCGGTCGGCTGTTTGAAGGCACGCCCATCCAGATGCTGACGTCGCTGAACAAGCTCAAAACGCTCCCACCCGACACTCTGATCCACTGCGCCCATGAATACACGCAGAGCAATCTGGCTTTTGCCGCCGCGGTTGAGCCACACAATACTGCGCTGGCTGAGCGTATTCAACGGGTGGCCATGCTCAGACAGAACAATCTTGCAACAGTGCCCTCTTCTCTGGAAGAGGAACTGGCAACCAATCCGTTTTTACGGACTGCGACGACGACCGTTATCGATGCCGCCAGTCGGCACTGTGGTCACCCCGTAACGTCAGCGGAAGACAGCTTTACAATTATACGGCAATGGAAAGATAACTTTTGAACACAGATAACTGCTGAACACAGATAACTGCTGAACACAGATAATATCGCAACATTGCCATGGTTTAAAAAAAGAAAGACTCGGATACCCATGCAAGACAAGATTCACCAAAAGAATGCCTGTACCCGAGGTTCGTGCAATATACCGCCTCTCTGGGTAACACCGTTGGTGCTGATGCTGACCCTGAGTGGTTGCCAGATGTCACCAACAGACCCTTCTAACAAGCCTGAAAAGATCGTCAATAACAATACCGTCTACGCAAGCTTGACCAGCAGTATTGATGGCAGCACCGAATTGAATTCGGCCGAACCGGTTGAACCAGAAATGGCCCCTTTGCCGGACGACAGTCTGATCGATGTTATCCGTGAAGGTCTGGCGCTCGATCTGGATGCCGATAATGCGCGCATCCGTACCCAGCTCAACTGGTATGCCGGTAACCAACTCTATTTTGACCGAGTGCTGGAGCGTGCAGAGCCCTATCTTCATTACATTGTTTCGGAAATCGAGCGGCGGGACATGCCGATGGAATTTGCGCTTCTGCCCATGGTGGAGAGCGCCTACGATCCCTTTGCCTACTCTTACGCCCGGGCTGCCGGTCTGTGGCAGTTTATTCCTTCAACGGGTCGTCATTATGGGCTGGCACAAAACTGGTGGTATGACGGTCGCCGTGATGTGATGGCCGCCACCAATGCGGCCCTGACCTACCTGCAAGAGCTGCACGGACAGTTCAATGACTGGGAGCTGGCTCTGGCAGCCTATAACTCAGGTCGTGGTACCGTGGCCAATGCTATCCGCCGCAATCGCAAAGCCCAAAAACCGACCAATTTCTGGTCCCTGAAGCTGCCCAAAGAGACATCTGCCTATGTGCCAAAGATGTTGGCTATTGGCAAAATTTTTCGGGATTCAACCAAGTATGAGGTGACGCTGAATGCGATCCCCAACCGCCCCTATTTTGAACAGGTGGATATCGGACAACAGATTGACCTTGACCGGGCCGCCAAGCTGGCCGGTATAAAAACCAGGGAGCTTCAACTTCTGAACCCGGCTTTCAGTCAGTGGGCAACCAGCCCTGATGGTCCGCACACACTGCTGATCCCCATTGAGCTGGCAGACAATTTCAAAGCCTCTCTGGAGAAACTGCCCCCTGAGCAGAGACTAAAATGGCAACGCTATAAGATCGTCCCCGGCGATAGCCTGAGTCATATCGCCAACCGCTTTGGCACTTCCGTTGGACTGATTCGTGACATCAACCAAATATCCGGCTCGGTGATCACCGCCGGTAAAACCCTGTTGATCCCGGTTCCCTCTGGCGACAGGGATAATTACGTTCTGACGGCAGCGCAACGGAAGCTGGCCAAAGCCAAACGTTCCCGTGCCGGTCGTGACCGGGTGAATTATGTTGTCCAGAATGGCGATAGTTTCTGGGATATCGCTAAAAGCTACGATGTTTCCGTCGGAAGCCTTGCCTCCTGGAACAGCATGGCACCCAGGGACACTCTGCGGGTAGGACAACGTCTGGTCATCTGGAAAGAGCAAACGGAAGGTAGTCGCAAAGGTGTGGTGCGCAAAATCAACTATCAGGTACGCAGTGGCGATAACCTCTCCGTGATTGCCGATCGCTATAAGGTCGAAATCAAAGAGATCCGCAAATGGAACTCGCTTGATAACAAATACCTGCAACCGGGTGATAGCCTGACTCTGTTTGTTAACATCACCGGAAATTGATCTTACTGTAGGCGCAAACTCGCTCCTTTAGGAGCGGGTCAAGCCGTCTCCTGATTTTCTTACTCAAGGACGCATTATTCAAGCGCATTATTCAAGCGCACTATTCAA
>CAMRBW010000168.1 GCA_947040555.1 uncultured Oceanospirillales bacterium
ACCACCCCTAATCCCTGACGAGAGCACGTTGTTAACGAGGGTATCTCTATAAACTTGACTCCTGTAAATCCCTGACTCGCCCACACGCCCAAACTTTCCAGCCCAATGACGAAGCCCCTCATCAAACCCTTTTGCAACGCTCTTGAGGTAGTCTGTCGCTACAGTGGTGAGACTTCCCTGATAGTTTTCCATTAGAGCGATAACTCTCAGTTTACGTTTTTCCCCACAGCTTTCAGTTCGATGATCGGACGGGCTGCTCAGTAACTTCACTGAGGCCTCTCCTTGAGTGGGGATCCGTATCTCAAAAACTTCCCTGATCGACTCTCGGGTATCGTACACTCGAAACAAAACACCTTCGGCATTGGTTCTCAGCAGTACCACGGCATCATCATCCATCAGACTCAGTAGATCACTGCCCTCATTCGCCAGCTTCTGAAACACAGCGCTGAGAGTACCTGTCAGCTCAGCCCTCGGCTCCTCAAGTGCCGCATCAGGAAACTGAATATTTATCAGATTGCCCTTGCTATCATACTCCACTCGCGAGTTGACCACACCGAGATGGTAAACATGGGATGTGTTTAAAAAATGCGCCGTTAACAGGTCCGGAATCGGCTCGAAGTAGTAGTTGGGCCGACCATCGCTAAAGAATATTCTTCCTTCTCCTCCTCTAACGTCAATAAGCAGAGCCCTATCCGAAAGAAAAGATTCGCTGCAAGAAAAGTCGAGAGAAAATCCTCTCCTCCCACTCACAAGCGAGGCCCCAGTAATCATTGGGACATACTGGGACACATCCACATCACTCGCCTGATCGACCCTATCAGTCCCATCTTCCCACATTGGAGCACCCTCCGCGGAAACAACACCCGAAACGGACAACGCCAGCATCACTAATGATGCCAGTAGACGACCCTGAAACCCATTCCCGGAACGACACCCAAACCTAGCCATTTTCACCGACGCCCCTTCCCTTATGTGACATACCGGCTGAGTCTAGCTCTCCCCCTCCAGAGCCTCCAAATTATAGTGTTAAAAAGTGTTACCACTTTTTTCTATCTGCCATTTCAGGCTCCATGCCGGCATTCCATCCTGTTCCACAGAGCTGCTCTGCCAACCCTCAGCCACAAGAATACCGGGAATGGCAATCAGCTCATGCCCCCGATGCAATACCGGAAGACGGGCTCTCAGCCAGGCAGGCACAGCCAGTTCATTTAGCCATTTTTTCAGGGTCTTATGGCCTCGCCGTCCAGGAAGGGCAAAAGGCTCTACAACAATACCACCGCGCAATGACCACTCTCCCTCCAGCGTTTTTACTGTATATTTTCCCGGATGCTTTTCCGAAGGAGAGGGGCACGCCTGCTGCGCATAGACCCCACCATTACCCTCCATGGAGAGCAGCAACTGCGGTGATAATACCTCGGGGTCTATTCCATGAAGAGTAATGGCGCCGACAGGATCAGGAATAGGACCGACCAGCAGCCAGTGCCGGTAACGGCGCACACACCAACCCGATCCGTTAAGCACCGGCTCACCATCCGGTCGCGCCCTGACCACCTCATCGAAGATCTGTTGCAGTATCCCTTGAGAAGGGAGAGGCAGATGTTGCTGTACGCCCTGCTGCTGTAATTCCTGCTGTAGCCAGTGCCGCAACAACACGTTACGGCGCGGTCGTGAAAGCTCTTCCAACTGACGGCCATCAAGGGCTATCACTGCACCCAACCCGGGCAATACCAACCGTTGTGAACAGGCCGCATAATCAGCAACCACCAGTTCATTCAGTAACTGGCTGGCATCATCACACAGATCAGCAAAACGGCTAATGCAGCTCTTCGCCCCCGGCCAGCGGGCATCCAGATGTGGCACAATCTCGGCCCGCAGGAAATTGCGGTCAAAACGGGTATCGGTATTGGAATCATCTTCAATCCAACACAAAGCATTCTGCCGGGCGTAAGCTTCTATTGCCACTCTGGAGATATCCAGCAATGGGCGCACAAGCCTTCCCGCACCCAGGGGGCGATGCCGGGGAATACCTCGCATACCATCGACCCCTGTGCCCCGAACCAACCGATAAAGCAAGGTTTCCACCTGATCATCCTGATGATGAGCCTGCAACAAGCACTCTCCCGCCTTCAGCTCCCCCTCAAAAACGGCATAACGCGCGACTCTGGCACGCTCCTCCCCCCCTTTTCCAGCAGTGGCATTACCACGCATATGGCAAGAGACCCGATGCACAGACAGGGGAATATCCCACTGGGAACAGAGTGAACGGGCATGGTCAACCCAACCGTCCGCAAGAACATTCAAACCATGGTGCACATGAACAGCCCGCACGGTTTTTATAACCCCCAACGCCCGCAGCTGCCGACAGAGATGCAACAATACGGTCGAATCCATGCCGCCACTAAAAGCGACGACAAAAGAGAGCGTAGAAAGAGAACGACCGTCCAGACTGCCAGCTAACGGCTCTTGGAGACTTTTCTGGAAACTTCTCTGAAACTGTTCGGAAGAAAGGGTATTTTCGGAAAGGGGAGTGATATCAGCCATCGGTCTCTTAATATATGTGGCGGTTAGCTTTGTGATGGATAACTGTGTAGCGCGTTATGGCAGGGATTAAAAAATAAAACCAGAGACGTTATCAGGAACACCTCTGGTCATCAAAAACGGCCAACGGCTATTAACTCACGCCGATCTGACGCAAACGCTGGTAACGACTAGCGACCAGTTCATCGCCACTCAGGGTTTTCAGTGCAGCAAGCTCCTCAAGAAGAGCCTCCTTCAAGGTAGCCGCCGCCACGGGAATATCCCGATGTGCGCTGCCCAAAGGCTCCGGAATGATTCGATCCACCAGCCCCAGTGTCATCAAACGCTCGGCAGTGATCCCCATTACCTCGGCAGCATCCGATGCCTTCTCGGCAGTCTTCCAGAGGATAGAGGCACAGCCTTCAGGGGAGATAACCGAGTAGGTGGAATACTCCAGCATCATCAATCGGTCGCACACACCAATGGCCAATGCCCCCCCGGAGCCACCCTCACCAATCACTGTGGAAATAATGGGCGTTTTCAACCGGGACATCACCGCCAGATTCCAGGCAATTGCTTCGCTCTGCCCGCGCTTTTCAGCATCAATGCCGGGATAGGCTCCGGGTGTGTCGATAAAGGTCAGAATGGGGAGTCGAAAACGCTCCGCCATCTCCATCATCCGACACGCCTTGCGATACCCTTCCGGGCGAGGCATACCAAAATTGCGGCGCACTTTCTCACTGACTTCCCGCCCCTTCTGATGACCAATCACCATCACCGGCTGACCACCAAGCTCCGCCATACCACCGACAATAGCCGCATCATCAGCCAGGTGACGATCGCCATGAATTTCATCAAAATCAGTGAATATTGCCTGCAGGTAATCCAGCGTATAGGGGCGACGGGGATGACGTGCCAACTGAGACACCTGCCAGGCCGAAAGATTGCTGAAAATGCTGGCGGTCAGCGTTTTGCACTTCTCTTCCAGGGTGCTGATTTCACCCGTGATATTTAGCTCATTGTCCGAGCCGACAAGCCGCAACTCTTCGATCTTGGCTTCAAGCTCAGCAATTGGCTGTTCAAAATCTAGATAATTTGGATTCATCTGTCCCGCATCACATACAGCAAATATTAAGATTTGCTACACCTTAAGGAATCACCCGCACTATGTCGAGGGCAAAGATGTAAGCCGAAGTTACTAAATATTACCAGAAACGCGCTCAAGAACTACCACTGGTCCACGAACTACCTCTGGCCCAAGAAGAACTACCTCTGGATAAACTCTTCCACTTCCAGCCCGGCTCCACTTCGTACTCCCAGCGTTCGCACACTGTTCTCCAACTGCAGCAGGCGCTGATTAATCTGTTTTCGATGGGTATCCAGAGATTTCAGCCGGTCGTCATAGGTTTTTTCCTGTCGGTGCAGATCATCCGATGCTTTCCTGTTGTCCCCTGCCACCACATCCACTATGCCAGACAATTTATCAACGCTTTTCTGTAAATTGTCCAGTTGTTCGCGGTTAACCGCCGCAGAGGTTGTCAGGTCCGCATTAATGGTTCGCAGCTCTTTTTTCAGCCCATCAAGACCGGAAGAGACCTCCTTCAACGCCACGGAGTTGTCCTCTACGTGCTGCACGGATTTCTTCACAGAAGCTCTGGCAGCGGCCACATTTTTGGCCAGATCATCCAGCTGATTCTCTTGTGCCTCAATCATGGGCCGATTGCGTTTATTGGAGAGATCCCAGAGTTTACGGATTTCAAAGTTGATCGCTTTCAACTCATCTTTCACCTCATCGACCGCACTGCCACTGCGATTCAGACTCTCTCCGGTCACCGACACAGTCTTCGAAACATTCTGCAATTGCGTACGGGCACTCTGTAGCTCCTGGTGCAACTCCTGCAGCCACAGATAACCGCCACCGGCAAGGGAGAGCAGCGCCAATGCCAGCGCCGTAATGGCGACACGTCCTGACGCAGTGCTTCTACTGCGAACCTTCTCGTTGCGAGCCCTTCCATTTTTAGCCCTTCCATTGTGAGCCTTTCCATTGTGAGCCTTTCCTGCCCGCTCCGTCATCCGGTCGGAAAGATCATCTTCCGACAAAGAGAGCGTGGGCAGCTGTTCAAAATCATCCTGAGAACCGGGTTTCATAGTTTTTATAACACATGGGAATTTCCAGCATTTTAGAACAAACCACCTGATGACCCAATAGCCTTAACATCCGGATACCGTACTAACCGAGACAGTAATTGGCAAAAAACCGTACTCGCCATCAAATCGTAGTAACAATTACGACCTCAGTGCTATTATCTACCGGATTAAATTCTGTCCCAAAAAAAAAGAGTGGAGATAACTGAATGGCTTTTGAACTGCCGGCTCTTCCCTACGCCCGAAACGCACTGGTACCCCACATCTCTGAAGAGACCCTGAACTACCATTACGGCAAGCATCACCAGACCTACGTCGACAAACTGAACGGTCTGGTAGAAGGCACTGATATGGCTAATCAGGCTCTGGAAGAGATCATCAAGACCTCCAGCGGTCCGATCTTCAACAACTCGGCTCAGATCTGGAACCACACCTTCTACTGGAACGGCCTGAGCCCGAACGGTGGTGGTCAGCCTGCCGGCGTACTGGCAGAAGCTATCGCCAAAAGCTTCGGCTCTTTTGAAGAGTTCGTAGCCAAATTCAATAATATGGCTGTTAACAACTTCGGTTCCAGCTGGACCTGGCTGGTCAAGAACAGCGACGGCTCCGTGGAGATCGTCAACACCAGCAATGCGGCCACCCCGCTGACCACTAACCAGAAGCCGCTGCTCACCTGTGACCTGTGGGAGCACGCTTACTATATTGATTATCGCAATGTTCGTCCTGATTACCTGAAGGCCTTCTGGGCGCTGGTTAATTGGGAATTTGTTTCCGTGAACTACGCGTAAGGAACGCTTCGTTGACGGATACCTGATTAAGTTGGGAAATATCCTAATTAAGTTGGGAAATTACATTTCAAGTAACGATTATGCTGCCTGACAGATCATTTTGTCAGGCAGTCAAACACTGTTCTGTTGCAAAATCTGGAGTGAATGAAAAGTCAACGCTTCCCAGAGACAATTA
>CAMRBW010000169.1 GCA_947040555.1 uncultured Oceanospirillales bacterium
AACAAGCCTCCATAACAAGCCTCCAAAACGATGACCTGTAGGCTTTTTTACACTGTATCACCCGTACTTACCCCTCTTGATTACAGATCAGCAGTACCGGATTATAAAACCTCTTTTTGGTGCCACAGGTTATGGCTTCGCAATCATCTATCGATAACAGGATTATTAAACATAAATGGCTGAAATCAGGAAGAATTGAAATAGAGCGCTTCCCAATGACGAAATTATCGTATTAAAATGCCGACGATTAACGACAATTGTCGTACGAGCAAGTATTAACCACTACAAGCAACAAGAAAACCAATAAAAAAAGACCGGGCAGTCTGTATCTGTCTGTTGTCTTTATTTGTGTTTTTCAGGAATAACAATACCTGACGGGCGGTAGCGTATTTTTTAACTCATAAATTTATGGGTATACAACTTACTCAATCAAACAATCTAATCAACGTAGTTATAATTACGTACATTGGTCAAAAATGCTTCAAAGATCTCCATTACAAATTCAGTTAGCCGTTATCAATGCGCTGTTAACCAGAGAGCTTCGTACCCGATTCGGCGCTTACCGGCTGGGTTACCTCTGGGTTATCCTTCAACCTCTTTTGCAAATTCTTATTTTCTACGCCATCTACGCCTTTGGGGACAGAACACTGATTGGCGGCCTCGCCCTGCCGGTTTTTCTGGCAACGGGTATAGCACCGTTTCTCTACTTCAAGAAGGTTGTCAGCCAAAGCCTTAGCGCTGTGAGTGCAAACAGGAATCTGTTTATCTACCGGCAGGTGCGGGTATTTGATGCTTTTCTGGTGCGCTTTCTGCTGGAGATGGTCATAACCTTTGTCGTGTTGCTGATACTGCTCAGTGGTGCCTGGTGGTTGGGTTTCGAGGTGCAGCTGATTAACTCACTGACATTCCTGAAGGCCTACCTGCTGTTGAGCTTTCTCTCCTTTGGTCTGGGACTGATGTTTGGGGTGTTCAATACCCTCTACCCGGAGCCCGGTAAATTTATTCCTACCGTGCTGCAGCCACTGATGTTTGTCTCCGGCACCTTCTTTTCCATCAACGATATGCCCAGTGCAGCACAGGATATTTTGGCCTGGAATCCGATTCTCCACGCCATCGAGCTGATGAGATCGGCCTTTTCCCAAGGCTACGATGTCTCCCTGGTCAGCTTTGAATACCTCGGGATCTGCACTTTGATAGCGATGACTCTGGGAATGCTTACCTTCCGGGCCAAGTGGCGGGAGATGCTGAAAAAATGATTTCACTGCACAACGTGACCAAGTATTACCCGACCAAACACGGTCGCCACTATATTCTCAGGGATGTCAGTATTGATTTCCCGATGGATAAAAACATCGGCGTGTTTGGTATAAACGGCAGCGGCAAATCAACACTGATGAATCTGCTGGCCGGTGTCGATCAGCCAAACCAGGGGAAAATCATTGTCAAAGGCAATATCTCCTGGCCCCTTGGTCTCTCCGGCTATCAGGGCAGTATGACCGGGCGGGAGAATGCCGAATTTATCTGCCGCATTTATGGCAAGAGTCGCCAGGAAATTAAACAAAAGCTGGACTTTATCAAGGCCTTTTCCGAACTGGATAAATTCTTTGAGATGCCGCTGAAATCTTACTCTTCAGGCATGCGCTCCAAGTTCTCCTTCGCCGTCAGTATGGCCTTCGATTTTGATTACTATCTGATTGATGAGTTGACCGCCGTCGGCGATAAACGCTTCCGGGAGAAGTGCAAACAGGTCTTCGATGATAAGAAGGGACGGGCCAACTTTCTGTTTGTCTCCCACAATATGGAAGAGCTCAAGCGCCAGTGTGATGTCGGCCTGTTTATCAGGGATGGTCAGCTGTATTTGTACGACAGTGTGCAAGAGGCCATCGACGCTTACAATATGGCCCATAGCAGCGCTAACACCTGCAAGATTCAAAGCATTGCCGTTACCCCGCCACAGGAAGTAACGGCCGCCTGATTTTCAGACAGCAATTCAGGCACTCAGCAATTCAGGCACTCAGCGATTTATTAGGCACTCAGCAATTCAGGCACTCAGCGATCTCAATCATGGATAATTCATTACCACTTTCTA
Organism: uncultured Oceanospirillales bacterium; assembly: GCA_947040555.1. GTDB lineage: Bacteria > Pseudomonadota > Gammaproteobacteria > Pseudomonadales > Endozoicomonadaceae > Sansalvadorimonas. The sequence goes on from CAMRBW010000169.1 coordinate 2,090, forward strand.
CAGACACGAATACGGATAAAAAAGGCCGATTCGGTGAATACGCAGGAAAGTACCGCACGTTTCTGGTCAATAATCTATTCGGCAAACAATCCGGACGCTGGTTTACCGGCATCGTTTTGCTCCCGCTCTCTATCGCCGCCGGTTACTACCTGCTGTACGCCTCGGACCGTTACGTCTCCAGCACAACCTTTATGGTTGAGCGCAGTGATGGCAGTGCCAGCATGGCAGACGGTTTTAATCTGTTTGGCATGAGCCCACAGGCAGGTAATGACCTGAAAATCCTTGAGAACTATATCCAGTCCCCGGATATGCTCGATTATCTGGAGGGTAACCTGAACCTGCGGGCTCACTACACGACGAATACCGACCGGTTATCCCGACTCGCCGAGGATGCCAGTTACGATGATTTTTTGAGGTTCTACCGGAAGCATATCTCCATCCGTTACAACGACAGCAACGGCCTGCTTGACCTCAGTGCTCAGGCTTTTACGCCAGAGATGGCGGAACAGATTGCCAGCCAGATCCTTCGCTACAGCGAGCTTTTCGTCAACCAAATTGGCCACGAGCTGGCTTCAGAGCAGCAGGCTTTTGTAGAGAGAGAGGTCTCCCAGTACGAAACCCGGCTACGTGAGGCCTCGGCCCGTATCGTAAAATTCCAGAACCAGTATAATCTGCTGAGTGCTACGGAACAGGGTGCGGCTTTGAGCCAGGTGCTGAACGAACTGCAGGCGGAACTGATCCGCAACCGAACAGAGTTGCAGACACTGTCCTCCTACCTTAACCGCAAAGCGCCGGAAATCATCACTCTGAAGCAGCGCATCACCGCACTGGAACAGCAGCTGAGCAAAGAGCAAAAGCGCCTCACCAGCGAAGATAAAAACAGTATGAACACGCTCGCAGCACGTCAGCAAGAGCTGCAGCTGGATGTCGAACTGGCTACCAAAGCCTACACCTCGGCCCTGGTGGCACTGGAGAGCACACGCACCGAAGCGAGCCGAAAACTGAAGCAGCTGATTGTAATCAGCAGCCCTTATAAAGCGGAAGAAGCGACCTACCCGAAGGTACTCTACAACCTGACCAATATGCTGTTGGTGTTGCTGATGATTTTCGGACTGGTGCGCATGGTTTATGCGACAGTGCTGGAACATCGGGATTGAGCCAAAATAACAACAACAAAGACGACGACTTCACTTCACTACCCCAGATATGAACAAATCACCTATGAATAAACCCTTTCTTATCAAAACAGCTATCAAGACAGCTATCAAAACAGGGTTTGCTGTCTTGTTGCTGTCCGGCCCGGCTCTGCTTCAGGCCAGCACATCCACAACGATGGATCAGAAAACTGACAACAGTGGTCCGGTACTGGTTGAGACCGTTACCCCCTATTCGGTTTTCGGTGCCAACCTGTTTGAAGGCTTCCGTAAGACCCAGTTTCAGGGCTTTAACCCGGACTACCGGATCGCTATTGGTGACAAGATCTCCCTGCAAATGTGGGGAGCCCACGAACTGGTTGTCGAGCTGATGGTCGATGCCCAGGGCAATATCTTTATCCCCAAGATTGGCCCGGTCCGGTTGCTGAGTGTTGCCAATAAAGACCTGACTAAGGTCATAGAAAAAAAGGTTCGTGATGTCTACCAGAATAACGTCAATCTTTATGCCAACCTGAATTCGACCGAGCCGGTCAAAATTTTTGTCACCGGTTTTGTTGAATCTCCCGGTCTGTACGGGGGCTTTGCGTCCGATTCGATCCTGTCCTTTCTGGCACAATCCGGTGGTATACGACCAGAGTCCGGCAGCTACCTCAATGTTGAGCTTAAGCGTGGCGGTAAAACCCGCACCACCTTTAACCTCTACGATTTCCTGCTGACCGGTACGATCAAACAGTTACAGCTTCAGGATGGCGATACCCTGGTCGTTAATTCCCGCCAGAGTGTTGCCGTGTTCAAAGGTCTGGTTGAGAATCCTGTTCAGGTAGAGTTCAGTGGCAGCAAAATAGCCCTGAAAAATCTCCTGAAAATGGTCGGAGTCATGCCGGAAGCGACCCATGTGCGGATCGCTCGCAATCAGCAGATCAAGCGCAATGTGGATTATGTTCCCCTGAAAAATGCCCAGTATCTGGCGATCAACAGTGGCGATGAGATCACCGTGGTCTCCGACAAAATACCGGGCACCATCAGTGTGGCGGTTGAAGGCGAACACAGTGGTCAGGCCATTTATGTTCTGCCCTATGGCAGCACCATTAAACAGCTGATGGCACGGGTGAAGCCCAACCCGCTTTCCAATATGAAAGCCTTGCAGATGTTCCGTAAAGATGTCGCTGAACGTCAAAAGCAGGTACTGGAAATCTCCCTGCAGCAGCTGGAACAGGTGACCCTTTCAGCCCGCAGCTCAACCGATGGTGAGGCCAAACTGCGTCAGGCCGATGCCGAGTCAATCCTGAAGTTTATCGAACGGGCCCGTAAACTGACCCCTCGCGGGCAGGTGCTGCTGGGGAGTGACCCGCTGAAAAATGACGTCGCCCTGAAAGACGGCGACCGTCTTGTTATTCCAAGCCGAACCGTTTTGGTACAGGTGCATGGCGAGGTCATGTTCCCTAACGCCATGGTCTACCGGAGAAATGCCTCTATCGACGACTATGTGTCCAGCGCCGGTGGCTTCAATCAGAAAGCCGACCAGTCCCGTGTCATCCTGATGCACGCCGATGGCAGTGTCACCCAGGTAAAAGAGGAGACGGGTCTCTTCGCCAGCGGTCTGAAGAATGTTGCCGTGCTGCCTGGCGATGAGATTATGGTGATGCCACAGGTGGATGTGAAGAGCTTCCAGCATACCCGCGACCTTATCGAAATTATGTACAAGGTGGCGTTGAGTACTGCGGTGGTGGTCGGGTTGTAAACCGGACCGACAGGTAAAACCCTCGTTCCCACGCTCCGGCGTGGGAATGCCTACCCAGGCTTGAGGGTTGATCATGCGCGATAGAGTTCCTTACGGCAGCCCCCTCTGCATTCCCACGCCGGAACGCGGTTAAATCGCCATTAATTTAAGTGTTATCCCTTCGTTACCCCCCCAGACATTTCCAGTACATTGCGCGCTGACAATTTTTTAACAAACCTCAAAACACTCGCCAGAAGCCCGTTTCGGATAACGGGTGGTGCATGGATAAGGGTTTGGATGCGCTGTTTTAATAAATGCGCGGTCTTCTACCAAGAGATAGGTAGAAAGACGTAATTTGGCGGGCGGTAGCGTGCTTTTTTGTGGGGTTTATGTGTTGCTCGTTGCTTTCCGGGGTACCCCGTGAATAGTTGTGCAAGATTTAAGACTTGACTTGTGTTTTTATAATGGAAATCTTAGAAGATGCAGACCTTAAGAAAGGTAAAGAAACTTCTCCGTC
>CAMRBW010000170.1 GCA_947040555.1 uncultured Oceanospirillales bacterium
GTGGATGACCTGGTGCTACCTACTAAACCCTGCGGGGATGTGGATGACCTGGTGCTACCTACTAAACCCTGCGGGGATGTGGATGACCTGGTGCGACCCAAACCCCGCGTGGATGACCTGGTGCGACCCAAACCCTGCAGGGACGTGTTAGATAATGTGTCAGGGGTTTGGTATATAGACTGATCAGGGTTCGAAGAGGCTACTTTGGTGGACGGGGGGGTGGTTGTGCAGTTCTTTTCATCGCTTCCATCGGGGCAGTCGCCATCACCATCACACATCCAATCCTTGGGAACACACCCCCCGCTACCACAAACATGATGCCTAGCGCCGCAGCCTTCACAGCCTATTTCATCTTCGCCGTCTGGACAGTCGCGATCGCCATCACACCTTTTATAGTTGTCAAGGCATGCACCATTTACTCCACAGGTATGCTGATTGTTGCCGCAAGGGGTAGTACAGTTTTTTTCATCGTCGCCTTCAGCGCAGTCTGCCATATGATCACACTTCCAAATGCCTGGAATACAGTTGGCAGGTTTGCCACCTATGCTGCAACGATACTCTCCATCCCTGCACCTCTTTTCAAACTCACAGTAGTCATCATCTTCATCATAGCCGTTAGAGCAATCACCACCACCATCACACTCATGTCTCCTAGGAATGCATTCCTCCCCATCGCGCCCGAGTGTATACTGATAACAGTTAAACTCATTCAATGAACATTTTGCATTCTCGCCTGACTCTATACATGCAAACAATAAAATATGCTTAAAGATAGGAGAAGCTGCACCGCTTGTTGCAAATGGTTTCAGTCGTTGCAGTAGTCGCAGTATCTTCGGGGCGTCGAAGTGGGTTTTTAAACCAGGACCTTCATGTGGTTTTTTTGAGCGGGTACCGTCGCTCACGAAACGTGCTGCTGGCTCATCATTATCACTGGTGCGTAAGTCCTGAGATAAATACTCGATGGGTAGGAGCTTATTGACAGTATCCTTCAACGCATTTAGATTTTTATGAGTTCGGTCCTTTACATATTTTTTTAGTTGCTCAACAATTGCAACAAATTCAGGATCTTGTCCTGGCCCAGCTGAGGGCTCAGTTTCCATTGAATTATCATCATTTTCCTGGATGCACTTATTAATCAAAGTGACTAACTCCTCATATAAGGGAGATGCGGCACTTTGTTTTTGTTTCTCAACAGATAAAAGCCCACTTTGCTGAACCAACAGCTTTTGTCTTCTTTTTTTCTGTGAAGGTTTATGAGTTCCTTTATTGCCCTGCTGTAGCCCCTTTCGGTGACTGGGAGTTGAGGAATTGATACTTTTCTTCTCTAAGGAGCGCAAGTTATAGTTACCGGCTACCCCAGAGATAACAACAGTTGATGAACCTTTATTGCCCTGCTTTAGCCGCTTTTGGTGACGGTTCTTTGAGGAATTGATACTTTGCTCCTTTGAGGAGCGCAAGTCATAGCTACCGATTACCCCAGAGATAACAGTTGGTGCATTTTTATTGGCTTTTGAAGAGGAGGCACCAAATAACAAAAAGACAAAAAACACATAAAGGAGAGTTAAGAAAGTACATGACTTATTACTGTATTCCATATCTAATTCCCTCGCCGACTGGGAACGAGAGTAGTTTTCATAACATTTTTACGCAAATATATGCGGCTATTAAAATGAGAATGTAGAGCGAGTTGTTTTGTGAATAGAGGGTTTCTGGAAAAACTGAACAACACGAAAATACCCTGTCACTCTCTTATACGGGTTGGCTGGTACTACGGGTTGGCTGGTACTACGGGTTGGCTGGCTAAACGACAGATTACGCTTGATATCCTGCGAACGGATTTGCTCGCCCCTTTGTCAGCGGCAACAAATGGTATAAACAGAAAGGACATCTCGAGTACGTTTTTGCCCATGGCTACACTACCGCGCTGAGTTTTGGTGGCACCTGGTCCAACCATATTCATGCACTGGCAGCGTCTGGCTATGGTATCGGGTTTCCAACCATTGGGGTGATAAGGGGGAGCGGTCGGAAACCCTTTCAGAGACTCTGAAAGATGCCGAGGCCATGGGCATGCATCTGCACTTTGTTTCCCGCAGTGCCTACCGTACCAAGAACGCTCTGGAGTTTAGACGACAATTATTTGCACAGCCTGGTTTATCTACGACCGATGTCTGGATTGTTCCTGTGTGGCAGATAGCGTCTCAATATCCTGCTTTGTGGCTGTACCAAAAAAGGCATTATCCCTCTGATTAAGAACATCAGCTATCGCCTTCAACTCACGCTTTGCCTCAGGCTCTATTTTTCTTTTAGATCTTTTGAATTCTGAACGCAATTTACTGGCAAGAGCGGCATATTCTTCTAAGGTAGTAAACTCTTTTATCTTATTTCCCTGGTGTTTGTTTTGTTGGTGTTTGTTTTGTTGGTGTTTGTTTTGTTCTTGGTAGCTCCGCGAACGCACTTCAGTCACCACAAGTTTGTTTTGTCCGACCTGTGTATGGGTAGAGGGAGGAAAGGCTGAATAATCATCGCCATCTTTCATGGCCTGAGATGAAAGAGACAAAAGAACGCTGCAAAAAAACACAAGGAGCAACAAAAACAAAGGCTTTCCGCAGCATTAATATGCCCGTGGGTATTCTACGATCAGCAGAATAAAGACAAGTTTTGTGTATTCAGCAAATATTTCCTGTTCAAACAGCCATGAGCGGGAAAAGCCATGAGCGGGAAAAGCAGCCCACCTCAAACGATGAAAACTGGAGCTGCATTTTCATAGTAAAAAGGCAAAGAGTGGACTACGACCGACACAACAGGCGCCGCAGCGCCTGGTTCAGAATTGCGGGGATTTAATGATCCACAGTCGTATGTTGATCATCTTGCAACAGTGAGAAGTACAGCAGGGTATCGATCAATTCCTGGGTGGTGATCTCCCCAGGGTGCAGTTTTTCAGCAAGAAAGCTTTTGGTCTCTTTTCCTCAGCTCGAAGTCATCGCACTTTCCAGGAGCTTCCTTCCGCCATCCCCGCAAGTAAAACCTTTCGGATAGTATCTGATTTACCTGCTCTTGTGAGACACCCGCATATCCCACACAATACCCACCATCACAACCGTAAGCCGAGCCCCGCTCGCCGCCCATCCATCAAAGATCACTACCCTATGCCAACAGCCAGCCACAACAACCTCGCCGCCTTTATCTGGTCCGTCGCCGACCTGCTGCGGGGGGATTTTAAACAGTCCCAGTACGGTCGCATTATTCTGCCGTTTACCCTGCTCCGTCGTCTGGAGTGCGTACTGGAACCCACCAAAGAGGCGGTTTTGTCCCAATACGACAAAGTAAAGGTCATGAACCTGCCAGAAGAGGGTCGGGAAAAGCTGTTGCTGCGGGCGGCCGGTTTGTCGTTCTTTAATACCTCGCCCATGGACCTGACCAAACTGGGTCAGAACGGCATCAAGGACAACCTGGAAAGCTACGTGCTCTCCTTCTCCCGGGATGCCCGTGAGATTTTTGAACACTTCAAATTCGATGAATTTGTCGGCAGTCTGGAAGAGGCCAACCTGCTGTACAAGGTGGTGCAGAAGTTCAGCAGTATCAATCTCAGCCCGGCTGCGCCAGATAATCCCAACGGGGTTAGCAACCACGACATGGGTCTGGTCTTTGAAGAGCTGATCCGCAAGTTTGCCGAAAGCTCCAACGAAACCGCCGGTGAACACTTTACCCCACGGGATATTGTCCAGCTCACCACCTCCCTGGTGTTTATGGAAGACGACGATGCCTTAACAAAAGAGGGCATTATCCGCACCATCTACGACCCGACGGCCGGTACCGGCGGCTTCCTCTCCTCCGGTATGGAATATGTGCACGAACACAATACCAACGCGGTGATGCGGGCCTTTGGTCAGGAGCTGAACCCGGAATCCTACGCCATCTGTAAGGCCGATATGCTGATCAAGGGTCAGGATGTCAGCCGTATCAAGCTGGGCAACACCCTCTCCAACGATCAGCTCACCAGTCAGCAGTTTGATTACATGCTCTCCAATCCGCCGTTCGGGGTGGACTGGAAGAAGATCGAAAGCACCGTAAAAACCGAACGTGAGGTGAAGGGCTTTGATGGTCGCTTCGGCCCCGGTCTGCCACGGGTATCGGACGGCTCTCTGCTCTTTTTGATGCACCTGATCAGCAAGTTCAGGGATGTCACTCCGGATAATAAAAACCCCAGCCGTATCGGTATTATCCTGAACGGCTCGCCGCTGTTTACCGGGGGAGCCGGCAGTGGTGAAAGTGAGATTCGCCGTTATATCCTGGAAGCCGACCTGCTGGAAGCCATCGTCGCCCTGCCCACCGATATGTTCTACAACACCGGTATTGCGACCTATATCTGGGTGCTGTCCAACAAGAAATCCACCGAGCGTAAAGGCAAGATTCAGCTGATTAACGGAACCAGACTGTTTGGCAAAATGCGTAAGTCCCTGGGTTCCAAACGCAACATTATGAGCCCGGAAGACCGTGCCATGGTCACCCGCTGCTTTGGGGCATTCTCTGTGGTGGATGGCGAGAAGTTTGGCGCAAAGATTTTTGATACCCATAAGTTCGGCTACCGTCGTATGACCGTTGAACGGCCTTTGCGTCTTTCTGCCCGGATGACCGAAGAGGCTGTTGCGAACCTGCGTTATGCGCCCAAACCCTATAAGGCTGCGATGCAGTGGCTTCACAGCGAATTTGGCGACGACTGTCATCTGATTCTGGCTCAGCAGGAAGAGACGATCCGCAACACCCTCAAAAAAGAGTTTACCGAGCTGAAAGAGAAGCAGATCAAGGAGCTGTTAAACGACAAACTCTGGCTATTCCAGCGCACCCTGATGGAAAAAGCCCGCCAACTGCAAAGCTCCCTCGGCACAGAGCAGAGCGACGACTTCAACAGTTTCGATGCTTTATTGAAGGCGGCGCTGAAGACTCTGGCGATCAAGCTCGATGCCAAAGAGAGAAAGCAGCTTCTGGATGCCATCACCTGGAAGAATCCGGATGCCGAGCCGGTTGTCAAAAAAGTTCTGCGCGAAGAGCCACAGCCGCTCTATGGTGCATTTACATACAATGGCAAAGTCGTAGAGTTTGAAAGCGATGGCGACCTGCGCGATAACGAGAACATCCCCCTCGACCCTTCCGTGACCACCTCCACGCTGATCGAAACCTACTTCCAGCGGGAAGTCACGCCCCATGTGCCGGATGCCTGGATCAATGCCACTAAGTGCGACGACAAGGATAACGAGATCGGTATTATCGGTTACGAGATTCCCTTTAACCGACACTTCTATGTCTACCAGCCGCCCCGCGCCCTGGAAGCCATTGATGCGAATCTGGATGCGGTCAGCGGCCGGATTATGAAGCTGCTGGCGGAGGTGCATTCGTGATGGCTGGTAAGTATGTGGCTTATTCGGAGTATAAGGACTCTGGGGTTGAGTGGTTGGGGGAGATTCC
>CAMRBW010000171.1 GCA_947040555.1 uncultured Oceanospirillales bacterium
TAGCTCAGTTGGTAGAGCAGTTGGCTTTTAACCAATTGGTCGTAGGTTCGAATCCCACACGACCCACCACTTTTTGCGAAAATATGCACCATTCCCTGATAGCTCAGTTGGTAGAGCAAATGACTGTTAATCATTGGGTCGCAGGTTCGAGTCCTGCTCAGGGAGCCACTTTTTAAGGTATGCAGAATGCGTTTCTGCCTATTTGTGGGTCGTTAGCTCAGTTGGTAGAGCAGTTGGCTTTTAACCAATTGGTCGTAGGTTCGAATCCTACACGACCCACCACTCTCTTTATGTGTTTACGTGAAAAACATGCTCCTCAAGAGCAGAAAAAGCCCGCATCATGGATGCGGGCTTTTTTGTATGGGTGGTTTTTGTGGCGACAGCGTCAGTGCAGTTTCAGGTTGGGGCGGGTGCTGCGCTCGAGCAGGTCTTTGACTATCAACAGGCCGGTTTTCCGAAAGCCGTACAGTGCGATCTGGTGCAGACGGTAGAGAGACACGTAAAACCGGCGCGCCAACCACCCTTCCAGCATGATATCCCCGGTCAGGTTGCCCATCAGGTTGCCAACAGCAGAGTGGCTGCTGAGGGAGATCAGGGAGCCGTAATCTCGATAGTGAAAATCTTTTAGCTCGATGCCTGCGATAGAGTTAGCCAGATTTCTGGCCAGATGAGAGGCCTGTTGGTGAGCCGCCTGGGCTCGGGGGGGAACGTTGAGGGTTTCTCCCGCCTTTGTCGTCATAGGGCAGCTGGCACAGTCTCCCAGGGCGAAGATGTTGTCGTCCAGGGTGGTTTGCAGGCTTTGTTTGACGACCAGCTGATTGCCCGGCGTACATTCCAGACCGTCCAGGTGCTGCAGGAACTTCGGCCCTTTGATGCCGGCAGCCCAGATGATCATATCCGCATCAATACTCTCTCCGTCTCTGGTTTCAATGCTTTTACTGCTGATCTTGCTGACCAGGGTTCCGCACAGGGTTTTGATGCCGAGTTTATCCAGTTGTCTCTGGACCCCTTTGCTGATCCGTTCCGGCAGGACGGGGAGAACTCTTGGCCCCCCTTCGATCAGAATCATCTCAGTGGTTGTATCGCTCTCCCTGAGGCCGTAGCGGGCCATAATTTTTGATGCGTTATGCAGCTCGGCGGCAAGTTCGACGCCTGTGGCTCCTGCGCCAATAATGGCAATGGTGGTTGGCCGGATAGTGTGTTCATCAGAGGCATCACGCAGGGAACGACTGAGCAAGTGGTGATGGATGCGCTCGGCCTGCTCGCGGGTGTCCAGAAACAGGCAGTGTTCTTTGGCTCCCGGCGTGCCAAAAACATTGGTGTGACTGCCAACAGCAATAACCAGCGTATCGTAGGGAACCGTTCGCTCCGGCAGCAGCTGCGCACCGACGCCATTGTTATCAAAAATGGGGGTCAGGGTGATCGTCTGTTGCGTCCGGTCAAGGCCGCACATGGTGCCAGGCTGGAAGCGAAAGTGGTTCCATTTGGCCTGGGCAAAGTAGCTGAGCTCATCGCTGTAGGAGTTGAGTGAGCCCGCCGCGACCTCGTGGAGGAGTGGCTTCCAGATATGGGTCATGCGGGAGTCAATCAGCAGAATATCACTCTTGCCCTTTTTCCCCAGCGTGCGCCCCAGACGGGTGGCCAGCTCCAGCCCTCCCGCGCCTCCCCCCACGATGACAATGCGATGTTTTTTCTGTTTGTTCATAAGCGCCTTGGGTGTTTGGTTTGTTATCTTAATAGGGTAGATAAAACAAACCGATAATACGGGCGGTTGCCCCCAACAAGATGATAGTAAGTGTTAACCACATAATCAGCACCCAGGGGCGGAAGGGTTTTCGTTCCGTGCGGTTGATGCCGCTGGAAGTAAAGTCATCAACCCGCTGCTGATCACCTTCGTTGAGTTTTGTTGCAAAGGGTGTTTCCGGTTTTTTCTGGCTCATGGGATACCTCACGGATCTGTTTTCAGACGGTCTTTCAGTGATCCAGATCTTATTCTTTCCTACAGGATTATGGTCAATCTCGAAGCCGTTCCACAAGCAAGCAAGGAAGAATAATAATGAATTGGAAAAATGCTGGGGAAAATCGTTTTTTCGGGTGGTTTCGGGCGTTGGGGACGGAGATTGTCCTCTCCCTTGTGGGGCTGCGTTACTGCTTCTCTTGCCGCTTTCTCTGTTTTGAGCTCCAGCGGCGGCTGATTTATCTGTTTTGCAGCCCGTGGGCGATCAGTCGGCGCTTTCTTGATCAGCAGGGCCAGTCTTCTGATGTTCAGGACGCTCAGGGTTACGGAGAGACGCCGCTGATCACGCTGAATGCGGTTGCCCGGCGTTTGCGGTTGTCCGAAAAGGATGCGTTATTGGAACTCGGCAGTGGCACTGGGCGTAACTGCGCCTGGCTGAGTGACCGTTATGGTTGTCGGACCTGTGGTATTGAGCAGATTCCCCAGTATGTCTATTTCGCTGAAAAAATGGTGAAAAGGCATTTTTCCGATGGTCAAGTGTCGCTTATCTGCGGCGATATGTTTGCATTGGATATGTCGGATTGGCACTTTGTCTATGTGGATTGCACCGCCATGAGCGAGCCCTGTATTGGTCAGGTGGCCTTTCTCTGTGCCGGGTTGCCCAATGGGGCGAAGCTGGTCACGGTCAATGCATCGATGAGTGAGTGGATGCCGGAGCGTTTCCAGATTGAGACGGTATTCCCGGGGTTGTTTATCTGGGGCTGGTCGGAGATTCGGATTCACCGGGTTGGGCCACCTGATGAATCCGCTGAAACGTAAGTGTTACACCATTTCCAGAGCGATGGCTGTTGCTTCGCCGCCGCCTATGCACAGGCTGGCAATACCTTTTTTTCCACTGGTGCGTTTCAGGGCATGAATCAGGGTCAGGATAATACGGGAGCCGGTAGAGCCTATCGGGTGACCCAGAGCACAGGCTCCCCCGTGAATGTTGACTTTGCTGTGGTCCAGCCCGTGCTGCTGCATAGCCAGCATGGTGACCATCGCAAATGCTTCGTTGATTTCAAACAGATCGACATCATCCTTTGTCCAGCCGGTCTTTTCGAGCAGTTTGGCGATGGCGTCAACCGGCGCAATGGCGAATTCGGAAGGATGACGTGAGTGCGTACTGTGGCCGACGATGCGTGCCAGCGGTTCGATGCCGCGCCGCTTCGCTTCGCTGGCGGCCATCAAAACCAGTGCGGAGGCGCCATCGGATAGGGAGCTGGTGTTGGCCGCAGTGATGGTGCCGTCTTTTTTGAACACCGGACGCAGCCGGGGAATTTTTTCGATATTGGCGTTGCCGGGTTGTTCGTCATCAGTAACGAGGATCTCTCCCCCTTTTTGTCCTTTTCGGGGTTTTACCGCAATCGGAACTATCTCATCCTTGAACCACCCATTGGTGATAGCAGTATTGGCGCGGGAGAGGGATTCGATGGCAAAGGCATCCATCGCTTTGCGGGTCATGTTGCAGGCATCTGCCACATCCTGGGCGAAGGCTCCCATCACACGACCAGTCTCTGCATCTTCGAGCCCGTCAAAGAACATGTGATCAATTAACTGTTCATGGCCCATGCGATAACCACTGCGAGCCTTATTCAGAATGTAGGGCGCATTGCTCATGCTCTCCATGCCGCCGGCCACCATAATAGTGCCGGTGCCGGCGCGGATCAGATCATGGGCGAGCATAACGGCCTTCATGCCGGACCCGCAAAGTTTGTTAATGGTCGTGCTGCCTGTTCCATCGGGAATGCCAGCCTTCCGGGCGGCCTGTCGGGCGGGGCCTTGTCCCAGACCCGCAGGCAGCACACAGCCCATAAAGACTTCGCTGATCTCTTCAGGAGCAATACCGGCTCGCTCAACAGCAGCCCTGATGGCTGTGGCGCCAAGCTCTGGGGCTGTGAGTGAGGATAATGATCCCTGAAAGCCCCCCACAGGGGGGCGTGCACCGCTGACAATAACGATTCCATCCTGAGTCATAAGGCTCATAAGAGATACTCATTCCCGTTTTGTTTTTTTTATTAGATACAGTCAGTGGTCGATGACTGCTGAACTGTGAAGCTTCAGTCTACAATCCATTACCGTCTTCGTCATGGACGAATAAATATCAGAAGAAGAGGCTCTCCTGAAATTCGACCAGAACACGAGTCGGCTCGTGATACCAGCGAGAGAACTCTGTCCAGTCTGGATAAAAGGGCTTTGTTTTGGCAAGCTTGTAGTTACAAGGAGAACTAAGTACCTGACCACTCGTTTTCACCTCCGGATCCCCGTTCAGATACTTATGATTTTTGATGGATGTGATTTTGGATTTGATAGCGCCAGCCTTCAACAGGTTGGTGACTTTGCGGCGATAGTTAACGATGATCTCTTTGCCTGTAGCAGCACCATTTTCGTCATAGTGAGTGAAGGTAACGTCTGCATCAATGGGGTAATCGGCCAATCCCCACCAGTTTTCCTGATCAATCAGCAAGAAACGGCCGACTGGATTTTTTCTGGAGTCGAACATGCCGTATTCTTCGGTGGTGGCTCGGGTCGATTCATCCTTTATGAAGTCATGGCTACGAATAATCCGACCTGCCGATGTCTTGCATCCGGTAATTCTCCATGAAGCATCTTTGGGAAGCTCTATGGCCATAATGCTGATAGCGCCAGCGTAAGGGTTAAATACCTGGACTGTCTGAGCTATCCCATATAGGGCGGCTAGCGTTAAGGCTAAATATCCAGCGCTCCAGAGGGTCGTACTAACCCGAGAGCTGAAGGAAGACTGGCTCTCTGTGTCTTTCCCCAATATATAGGTTCCCCCCCAGTAGTTTACGCGGGGGGGGGAAGAGGGGTCAGAATATTTCTGTTGTTTCAGGTCATTCTGTTGTTTCAGGTCATACAGAGACATGTGTCGGTAATTGATGGCACTATGAGACATGAAAGAGTGATGAGGAGTCTCATTGCCCATATTCTCCGATGCCATATTCTCCGATGCCAGAGTCCCCGATGCCAGAGCGATTTGGGAAAAATTGACCATCAGGGCTACGGCAACTGTACCTGCTATGGCTGTTCTCTTTAATGTTTGCTGGATTGTCATGGATTTAACGCCTTCTGCAAGCAGGTTAGTGTAACAATCCGTTGTGTTTGATCCCTGAGTTGTGAGTTTCTGCTTCGCTATCAATAGTCGCTATATAGCTCCCAGAAAATCTAAAATAGCGTCTTCTATGAATTTTTGTGAAAAAACTTGGAACGCATTTTGTGCAAGACAAGAGTAGACACTATTCCTGTTTCGTCAATGCTGTTGCTTCGGTTTTCCGAAGTGCTGTTTTTCACGTTAAGGTATTGACATAGAGACACTTAAACATGAAAATGCGATCCAAGTTTTCGGGGCTAGGTAGCTCAGTTGGTTAGAGCACAGCACTCATAATGCTGGGGTCGGCAGT
>CAMRBW010000172.1 GCA_947040555.1 uncultured Oceanospirillales bacterium
GGAAAGACCCTGACTCAACAAACAGGGATCCTCGTTAATGATGAGGGAGACGGTAAAACCTTAACGACAGTAAACGGTGTAGAGGTTGCCAGTAATGGTCAGACGACGATTGTTGGCAAGTATGGAACGCTGAATATTCAGGCCGACGGCACCTACACATACGATGCCATAAATATAGATATACACAGCGACCTTGCCGCTCACTGGACGTTCGATGATACCGTTGGTTCAACTCAAGCTCATGACGTTTCCAATGTTGACAGGTTCACGGACACAGGAACTTTACACAACAATGCGGCTATTGTGAGTGGTGGAGTCAGTGGTAATGCTCTTCAACTTGATGGTACCGGTGATTATGTGACAGTGCCGGCTTCCAGCGAGTTAAATACGCCCCAGGATGGTGTTATTGAAACACGAACGATCAGTTTGTCATTCCGACCGACCTCTTTTGAGGGAAGGCAGGTTCTTTACGCAGAAGGGAGGACGTCAGGTTTCTTCATAGGGGTTGAAAATGGCGTTCTTAAAGCAGGCACTTATGATGATGAGGGAGCACTGATTCTGGACAGGTCTATCGCTGATCTTGAAATTGGCCAGTGGTATAACGTCACCCTTGCTCTGGATAGTGCCACGGGAACGCTGGAAGCCTGGTTTGATGGTGAGCGTTTTGGTGTAAAGACAAACGCCCAAAGTGTCCCGTCAGACCCTGATAGCAGAATCGGACTGGGCAGTATGGCCAGTGGCGCCTTTCCTTTTGAAGGCATGATTGACGAGGTTAGGGTCTATGACCGCGCATTAAGTCATGCGGAAGTGAATGTTCTTAATGCGGGTACCAGTCCTGTTTCCGAATCATTCGATTACACCATTCAGGATTCATCCGGTGGTACATCGTCTTCAACGCTTGATATCACTGTTACCGCACCAGCCAACAATGCCCCTGTCACTAAAGATGATTTTCTTTCAGTGATGGTGGATCAAGATATTGCTTTGAACGGTGTTTCTGGGCAGGGAGTGCTCGGGAATGATGGCGACCCTGATGGAGATCCACTGACTGTTACCCATATTGGTGACATGGCAGTAGCATCATCAGGAATCACAACGGTGTCAGGTCAATTCGGCACGTTAATTGTCCAGCCCAATGGAACATACGGCTATACCGCATTGAATAGCGCCTCGTCAGGAAAGGTGGATACTTTTACCTATACAGTTACTGATGGTACAGCAACAGCAACAGCTACTCTCTCAGTGACCGTTCTTCCCACGGGTTCTGCCAATGCAGCCAGCATCTCTACCATCGAGTCAGCATTGCCAGCCAACTCTGTTTACATCATAACGAGTAGGTCCGAGGTAGGTTATCTTAGCGTTTTAGATACTGATACCGGTGTGACGTATCACCTCGGCGCAATTTCCGGGGTAGAACAACTGGAAACTATTGCCATGGGGCCGAATAGCACTTTGTACGGCACAAATCACACTCACTTGTACGAAATAAATCCGGCAACATTGGAAGCTACTGTCATTGGTCCTTTCGACATCGATGCAATATTTATCAGCGGCATCGGGGTTGCACCAGATGGTGTGATTTATGGTGTAGGCCGCGATCATATCTACAAAATAGATCCTGATACAGGCCGGGCAACCGACCTCGGAATCGCTCCCGGAATTTTTAATAACAGCGATATAGTCTGGCATGATGATGCCTTTTACACTCAAATGCTTCACTATATTGATGGACGGGAGGTTTATCGTATTCAACGCATTGAACTCACATCCGATGGTTTCGATGTTATGGAATTAGCCAATGATTTTAATGGGGTTTCGTTACGATCCCTGACGTCTGTTAATGGTGAACTCAAGGGTTTGCAATGGACTAACAGAGGTGAGATCGTCACCATTGATTCCACAACAGGATTGATTTCTGCACCCGCCCGTTCGACTGATGAAGCTTATACTGCGGACGCCGCTTCCCAGGGCGCTGTTACGAGCGGTACTTTGTTAGAAAATGCTGCGTCCGTAACGACGATAGAGTTACCTGATGGTTATTCAGTTGAGGTAGGCAATAATGGAGCCACTCTGCAGGGACTCTATGGCACATTAACCGTCCAGAGTGATGGCCGTTACGTGTATGTCCTCGATAACAACCTTGAGGCAACCAATAATCTCAATGATGGAGAGACCGGCAATGACAGGTTTATCTATACAGCAGCTGATGAAAATAATGTAAAGAGCCAGAGTATTTTTACTGTTTTCGTTATTGGTTCTGATGACGTTCAGACCGCAGCACCCGCCCTCTTCAGTTATACAAAGATTGACAGTGTTGCCCCCACCGTTGACCCAACTGACACCAATATTCCGATTGATTTTACTATTACTACTCAAAATTCTGGGGACAAAATAACCGAAATTCGGATCGACACAGGCGGAGGCCTACTCTTCAGCGTGCCATCCATTCTTACTGATAGTGGCACGGTTACGGGCAATGCTTATTCGTCGATGTTTGTTTGGGAGGCCACCCCTGGCCCTAATGCCGGACTGGATAGCTTTGATGCCGTAACGGCCGGACTGACACTGTCGGGAGTCTTGCGCTATGGCCCCTCGTATCTCATAAGCATATCTGCAACAGTGAGTGAGTATGATGATAATGGCAACCTGACAGCCAGCTGGACACCAACGTCAGCGATACATTTGACTCTTGCAGGAGTAGACAACACCGAGTCAGGCACCGATGGCAGCGATACGCTAATAGGTTCGTCAGACGAATTCCTTGATATTGATGAAATTATCGGCGGAGCCGGTAATGACATCCTGACCGGCGGCACAGGAACAGACTTTTTTGTATGGCGGGCAGATGATGTTGGGGATGCAGCTACACCTGCCATCGATACCATAACTGACTTCCAAACAGGGCCGCAGGGCGATATTCTCGACCTGCGGGACCTCCTGCCGGACAGCGCTTCAAATATACTGGATGAGTTTTTGAGTTTCAGTTTTGCAGGTGGTGACACCACTATTAGTGCCAGTCTCTCTGCGGGTGGCCCTGCGGTGCAGAATATCGTTCTGGAGAATGTGGATCTCTCATCCCTTTACGGCACCACCGACGCGACTCAATTAACCAATCAGCTTACGGACGACGGTAATCTGCTGACCTGACAAATGACCGGCGCTGAGCTCTCCAAAAACCACTCGACTGGGGTTTTTCCCTCCCATTAATGGCAACCTCTAAACTCACAGGCCTGCACTGTCGATAACGCTGAAAGTTGTCGTCCCCGTTCGCAGTATCCATCGGGCACAGAAAATCACTGGCCAAGATGGCCTCCAGAGGGCTGTTCATCAGGAGGGTCCAGAGAGATGGAACACTGCTTTTTTTCTATTCCAGGTTTGGCTGCCAGACGCACGCATTTGTTGACAGGCGTGTTGATCGGATCGTTGGCAGGATTAATGTTGGCTTCAAGTGGTCGAGCAGATAGTCTTCAGTCAGCCGTTTCCCACACCATTGAAACCAATCCAGAAATTTTAATCAGCATCAATCAGCTCAGGGCGAGTGAAGAGCGCGTCACTATTGAGAAGGCTGCCTATTTGCCCAAGTTGGGTATCAGCGGGCGAGTCGGCTGGCAGCGCAAGGACGGTAAACTCAAAAGTGGCCATTACAAAACAACCGACCGCGTTGGTGAAACGACCATCGCTCTCAAGCAGATGCTGTTTGATGGCTTTAGCACCAGTCACCGCCTGAAAGGTGCTCGCATGGACAGCCACTCCCGCTCCCTGCTAATGAAGGCCAGAGCGGAAACTGTTGCCCTCAAGGTTGCAGAGGTCTACCTCAGGGTGATTCGTTCTGAACAGGTTGTGGAACTGGCCAGAGAGAACCTTGCGGTACACGACGAGATCTATAACCAGATTTTCCAGCGCACAGACAGCGGCCTTTCCAGAAGCTCTGATCTTGAACAGATTCGCAGCCGACGAGCCCGTGCCAGTTCCAACCTGATTGTTGCCATTAATACTCTTTCCGATAGCCGCAGTGAATTCCTGGGCATCGTTAATCGCAAGCCTAACGCACTGATTATGCCCCATCTGTCTGACGATCTTTTACCCGGTACGCTGGAGAAGGCTCTGTCGATGGCAGGAAAGATCAATCCGATGATTCAAGCATCCAGCTACCAGATTAAAACCTATGAAGCCCAGGCTGAAGCGACGAAAAGCAGCTTTTTACCCAAGCTTGGTATTGAAGTCGGTCAGACATGGAATGATGTTGACTCTGATCTTGCGACCTCCGATGGGCGCACAGACAGCCTCAGTGCCATGCTGAACTTCTCCTATAACATCTACAACGGTGGTGCTGACAAGGCGCGTCGTCGTGAAGCCGCATGGCGGGTCGAAGAGGCGCGCGCTTCGCGGGATCTGGATTACAGGAATATTAGTCGTGATCTTCGCCGAGCCTGGGATGCCTACATTTATCTGAATGGTCAGGTGAAGTATCTGGAAGAGCATATTACCGCCAGCCAGAAGGTTGCTCAGGCGTACCAGCAGCAGTTCCAGCTTGGTAAGCGCTCATTACTGGATTTGCTGGACACAGAAAATGAGCTATTTCACTCCCAAAAAGATTTTATTCAGACCGTTCATGACGAGATTCATACCCGCTTTCGCATTCTTCATAGCACCGGTCAGCTGTTGACCAGTATGAATATTGATCTGCCTACGGTCCTGCGGCCTGAGGTGAGCCTCAGAGCAGCCCTTCTTGGGGACCTATAAGATGGGTGGTATTGTCCTCCCCATTTAATTGCTGACGGTGCCAGCGCCTTTTCAGTAATTTCTTTTGGGCAGGTTCAGGCAGTTCCGTAAACTGGAAGACCTGCTTCTCCATTAACAACTCAATGACATCATCCAGAACCCGGATAAATTGAAGATCCGACTCCTGCCAGAATGGACTGTCCTTTTCCTGCTGCAACGGCAAAAACGCTCTCGCTTCGTCGTCGACCGGATCAATAGGCTGCCACTCTGAAGAGAGCGGCAGCTTACCAATGGCGATCAGTGTGCCTGTTTGATCTCTGAGTCCATAGAGCATGGTATATCCCTGCCGTAAAAAGAGTTTCTGGATGAACTTCTTTTCAATCTAGCAGCCCCGTGCTCTATGTTTCTCCTTTTAGGAGACTTCTGCCCGGTCGTTTCAGCCTACTTTTTTCATGGTAGTGCCGGTCAGAGGCAGATTTTTCAGCAACGTATTTAACAGCTTCCGAGTGACTTTGAAGAAGTCATCACCGGAGTCTCCTGAACTCTCTCCTGAACTCTCTCC
>CAMRBW010000173.1 GCA_947040555.1 uncultured Oceanospirillales bacterium
TACTTCTAATCCAGAAGTATTCGCATAGTGCTCAAAAAAGGGAAGGTGCAAACCTTCCCTTTTTTTATTTTTGTGATGCGCCCCACACCAACGAACACACCTCGTTCCCACGCTCCAGCACGGGAATGACGATTACATATCAAATGGCATTACAAAAGATATTTTTAGACGTTAATCTTCTATAAAATCCCCGCCTTCACCCACTACAGAAAATCAAATCACAGGTATGTTAGAAAAACTTTTCCAGCTCACCGAGAATAAGACCTCCGTGCGCAAAGAAGTCATTGCCGGGGTGACCACCTTCCTGACCATGGCCTACATTATCTTCGTCAACCCGAGCCTGCTGGCTGCTGCTGGCATGGATCAGGGCGCGGTCTTTGTTGCGACCTGTCTGGCCGCCGCTATCGGCTGCTTTATCATGGGTCTGTACGCCAACTACCCGGTTGCTCTGGCGCCAGGCATGGGTCTTAACGCCTTCTTTGCTTTCACTGTGGTTGGCCAAATGGGCTACACATGGCAGGTGGCCCTGGGTGCCGTGTTCTTCTCCGGTATCTGCTTCTTTCTGTTGAGCGCATTCAAAATCCGTGAATGGATCATCAACAGTATTCCGCTTTCCCTGCGTGGCGGTATCGGGGCCGGTATCGGCCTGTTCCTGGGCTTCCTTGGCCTGCAGAACGCCGGTATTGTGGTCGCCAACCCAGCTACCATGGTGGCACTCGGCGATATGACCAGCTGGGGCCCGATGATGGCCGGTCTGGGCTTTATCATCATCGCCTCGCTCTATCATCGCGGCATTCCTGGCTCAGTGATGATCGGTATCCTGTTCGTCTCCCTGCTCAGCATCGCTGTTGGTGAAGTTCAACTAAACGGCATCGTCTCCATGCCTCCCAGCCTGGCTCCCACCTTCCTGCAGCTGGATATCCTTGGTGCACTGGATATCGGTATGGTCTCCATCGTCTTCTCCCTGATGTTTGTCGATATGTTCGACACCTCCGGCACCCTGATTGCCGTCGCTCAGAAAGGCAATATGCTGGATAAGGACGGTAATCTGCCACGCATCGGCCGCGCACTGATGGCCGACAGCACCGCTACCGTTGCCGGCTCCCTGCTGGGTACCTCCACCACCACCAGTTACATTGAGAGTGGTGCCGGTATAGCCGTCGGTGGTCGTACAGGTCTTACGGCAGTTGTCGTTGGTCTGCTGTTCGTTGTGGCGCTGTTCTTCTCGCCGCTGGTCTCTGTTATTCCCGCCTATGCAACGGCTCCGGCACTGATTTTTGTGGCCGTGCTGATGACCCACAGCCTGACCACTATCGACTGGGATGATATTACCGATGTGACGCCGGTTGGTATCGCGGCTCTGTCTATGCCGCTGACCTACTCTGTGTCCACCGGTATCGCCTTCGGTATTATGTCCTGGACGGCTATCAAACTGCTTTCCGGTCGCGGTAAGGAGATCACTCCGGCCATGGTCGTACTGACAGTCCTGTTCGCTATCAAATTTGTTATTCTCTGATCATCGCCCCCATCCTGCCCCGCTCTCTCACCAGAGCGGGGCAAATCTATCGTTTTTTATCCACTTCGTAACATAAATTCAACAAACTGGCATAAAGTTTCCGCTTAACTGTAAAGTGCTTTAGGTATAATTCACCAATTCAATCTTTACATTCGGAAAAAGTCTTGAATCCGGAGCTTGATCACACCATCCCCTTCGACAAGAGGGAGTACACCTCCAGCTACAGTTTTAAGCTGGCCTATCTGCACCCTCGGCATTGGCTTCTGTGGCTGCTGGTCCTGATGCTGTTTCTGATTGGTCGCCTGCCTTTCACCTGGGTACTGGCCCTGGGGCGGAGAATCGGTCGTCTGTTTTTAAAACTGGGGGGAACGCGAGTACAAATCACTCGTCGTAATCTTGAACTCTGCTTTTCGGACAAGTCATCCGAAGAACGCGAGCAGATTCTGGTCAAAAATTTCGAAGCGATCGGCATCGCCCTGTTGGAGCCTGGCGTAGCCTGGTTTTCGTCCAAAAAACGCATCGATCGACTAAGCCTGTTTACCGGTCTGGAACACGTTAAAAATGTTCAAAAAAACGGGCAAGGTGTATTACTTAACTGCCTGCATATGACCTGTATAGAGATGGCTTGTCGTATTCTTAGCGAACACACGTCTTTTAATATTCTCTACCGGGTACACGACAACCCTGTTTTTGAATATGTAAGCGGCGTCTGTCGTAATAGATATTCTCACAAATCCCGCTATATTCCCCGAAAACAGGTGAAAGACCTGCTTCATTTTCTAAAAGACGGCGAGATTGGCATTATCCTCGCGGATCAGGATATGGGCAAAAATCGCAGCTTGTTTGTGCCATTTTTTGGTATCGATGCGGCAACTGTGACCAGTGCTTCTGACTTTTCTCGGTTAAGTAATAGCCGGATTATGTCTGCAACCTGCTTTCTGGACGAGAACAATTATTACCATTTGGATCTTTCCAAACCTCTGGAAAACTTCCCAACGGATGACAGAAAAAACGACACAATGCTTGTAACAAAGCTGACTGAAGACTTTATTAGGGAACACCCTGAACAGTATTTATGGCAACACCGACGCTTCAAAACCCGTCCGGACGGTGAGCCTTCACTGTACGGTCCCAAAGAAAAGAAGCAGAAAAAACGCTGACGACCTCTCTTCAAACTTTTTTTATGGAGCTCTTATGCCAACGCCCACAACCCTTGCCGATATCGACTGGGATAACTGGCAGGCGAAAGATCCGGCCACTCTGCTGTTCGTTATCAGGGATAATAAAATCCTTCTGATCCGAAAAAAACGCGGCCTCGGCAAAGGCAAGATTAACGGCCCTGGTGGTAAACTTGATGTGGGGGAGACACTGGAACAATGTGCCATTCGTGAGCTACAGGAGGAGCTGCTGATCACTCCTGGCAAGCTCTCTTACCACGGTGATAATTGCTTCCAGTTCACCGATGGTTACTCTATTCACGTGCATATCTACAGCACAACAGACTACCAGGGTACGCCAACGGAAACCGATGAAGCGATTCCTCTCTGGTTCGATCTCGACAAAATTCCGTACCAGGAGATGTGGGAGGATGATGATCTGTGGATACCCCTGATGCTTGCAGGAAAGTCTTTTACGGGACGGTTCCTGTTTGATAGCGACACCATGCTTGATCAACATATTGAAGAAAAAACGACACAGACCTCTTGAAGTCCTGAAAAATGACCCTATATAGCGTGGTAAGGGAGGTTGCCTGAGAGAGGAACCTCCCCAAAGGCCTGTCCGAATGGAAGGCCAAAACCCCTATTTTATTGCTCATTATGAGGATAGAGTTATGCGTACTATTGATTTCGATCTGTCACCTCTTTACCGCTCTGCCATCGGCTTCGACCGCATCGCCAGCATGTTGGAGAACATCAACCACTCCGGCAACCAGAACGGTTACCCTCCTTACAATATCGAGCTTCTTGATCAGAACAGCTATCGCATCACCATGGCGGTGGCCGGCTTCCGGGAAGAAGAGCTGGATGTTGAGAGCCGTGAAAATATGCTGACGGTCAAAGGAAAAAAAGCGGAAGAGAAGGCGGAATGCCAATATCTCTATCAAGGGATTGCTGAACGCAACTTCGAGCGTCGCTTTCAATTAGCCGACTACGTACGTATAACTGCCGCCTCAATGGAAAATGGGCTGCTGCATATCGATCTGGTGCGGGAAGTTCCTGAAGCGATGAAGCCTCGCAAAATCACCATCGGCTCCCATCCGCTGCTGGAAAACGAAACAGACTAATCCCCCCGCCTATACCACCCGGAAAGACTACTCTGTCTTTCCGGAGCGGGCTTTATGCCCTCCATCCTGCCCTCCATCCTGCCCTCCATCGATGCTACCCAAAGCAGCGATTTTCCAGAAAAATGATAAAATAGAACTATTTACTGGAAATTTTGAAGTTGTATGTCCTTATCTACAGAAGCTATCTCTCTGGAAAAACTGCACACTGCATTTAAACAACTACAGGCAGAAAACAAGACTTTGCTGGCTGATAACCCGAAGCGTCTGAAAAAGCAGATCAAACGCTTGCAGGAGGAGAACCGTGCCAAAAATGCGGAGATCGACGTACTAAAAAGCAGGCTGAAACACGCTCAACCACACGCTCAACAATACACTTTAGAGGAACAGGTTAATGCTCAGGAGACACTGAAAATCTCCGACGAGCCGTACTGGGAGTCTGAGGATAAGAGCTGGGCGATATATCTTGATCCGGATCAGGAGACGACAGATGACCAACAACCTGGCTTCAATCTTCGTGTTCTTGACCGTAAAACCGGTTGCGCCAAAATACCCCATATGAGTATGGATGCAGATAACCAACCTGCTGTTGCCTGGCCGCGAATGAGGGCAATATCAAAAGAGGTAAAAGAAAAAATTGAGAACATTGTCGGACTCTCATAAATCAATACTTTTACCGTGGAAATACAGCCCACACCTCCATCATTTGGAGTTCATGACCACTTGGTACTGTTAACAAGCTCTGCTCAAGCAGGAGATGCGTTACTGCTCTCCTGCTATCTTAACAGACTCTTCTTTCAGCCCTATCCAGGACGAACTTAGAAACGAAGCGGTATAGTAGCCGTCACTGTTACGGCATTCAGGCCAAGAAAAAATACGTCAGCTTCCAGATAACGAGTCGTGTATCCAATGCTTGGAATAATTACCGGTGCAATACCTAAATGGTTAAAAGGCATTTTGTCTTCGTACTCATCCTTGTAACCATGTAACAACCCGAAAGTCCATTTACTTCTCAGACCTTCCATATAATTATCAAGACGAAACTCTTTACCCCAATAGACATACTGCGAGTCCTGATAGAAAGAGTTATTAAAGACGAGAGCCCCCCACAGCGTATCTCCACTCTGTCGTTCAATACCGATCAAATTCTGATCATTGTTATGCTCAGGATCAGGATTGAAGTGCCTGGTATAAAGGCTGAAAATGAGGTTATAGCGAACATCTTCAATAGAAGAAGCTTCTGCTAACTCAGCAGCTTCTTCGTAGCCACTCTTAGTGACAGAAGCATTAAATTCAATAGTTTCTAAGTCATTGCCATTAGAAGACGCTTCGAATTCAACAGCATCCCCGTAGTAAGCGTTATCACTGGCAGGATCCCATTCTGTAGAAACCTCTTCAGACCATGCTGACAGTGATGCCACAGTCAGAGCTATCCCAAGAGCTATTCCAAGAGCTATTCCAAGAGCTATT
>CAMRBW010000174.1 GCA_947040555.1 uncultured Oceanospirillales bacterium
CGAGATAGCTTCAGGTGACTGGAGTTCAGACGTGTGCTCTTCCGATCTCGGGTCGAACTGCTCAAGCATACCGATCACAAACATTTTGCCGTTGTTGATGGCGCCATGAACGATCTGATTCGCCCGGCACTTTACGGCTCATGGCATGACATCCTGCCGGTGAAGCCCCGGACAGGTGAAAAAAAGCTTTACGATATTGTCGGGCCGATCTGTGAAACATCGGACTTTCTCGGCAAGGAGCGCAATCTCTGCCTGAAGGATGGCGACCTGCTGGCAGTGATGTCTGCAGGTGCCTACGGCATGGTCATGGCTTCAAATTTTAATACCCGCGGACGGGCGGCGGAGGTGCTTGTCTCCGGACACTCTGCCAACGTCGTTCGAAAAAGAGAAACAATCGCTGACCAGCTAGCGCTGGAAGCTTTGCCTGGGGAGCATCCATGCTTCTGAAATTTACCAAGATGCATGGTCTTGGCAACGACTTTATGGTGATTGACGGCGTAACCCAGAATGTACGCCTGTCACCAGAGAAAATAAGAGAATTGGGGGATCGCCACTTTGGTATCGGTTTTGATCAGTTGCTCTTGGTCGTGCCACCGGACTATGCCGATATAGATTTTCGGTATCGTATATTTAACGCCGATGGCTCTGAGGTGGAACAGTGTGGCAACGGAGCCCGTTGCTTTGCCCACTTCGTTCGGGATCGAAAACTGACCACCAGCCGCCGCATCAAGGTGCAAACGGCAAAGGGCAACATAGAGCTGCGTGTTGCCCAGGACGGCGAAGTGACCGTCAATATGGGACAGCCGGAACGGGAGCCTTATGATATTCCGTTCAAGGCAGATCGGCAGTCCATCACCTACATGCTTGAGGTTGAAGGGCGTGAGCACGAAATCAGTGCCATCTCCATGGGTAATCCCCATGCGGTTGTGCTGGTTGATGACTGCAAACATGCGCCGGTCGAATCGCTGGGACGCAAAATCCAGCGCCATATCCGTTTTCCCGAGCACTGTAACGTCGGTTTTATGGAGATCATTAATCCGGGGGAGGTGAATCTTCGGGTTTATGAGAGGGGTGTGGGGGAGACTCTGGCCTGTGGCTCCGGCGCCTGTGCTGCTGTTGTTGCCGGACGCCTGCAAGGTTTGCTGGAACCCACAGTGACAGTGAATCTTCCCGGCGGCTCCCTGAGCATCACATGGAAAGGGGACGATCAACCGGTACTGATGACCGGATCAGCCACTCGCGTTTATGAGGGTTATATAAGGATATGATGCCATCGGCAGACCAGGTAGCGGCGTTTCTCTTGGCTCATCCCGAGTTCTTCCATGATCGGGATAAACTACTGGGCAAGCTGACTATCCCTCACCAGCGAGGGGATACTATCTCGCTGGTTGAACGACAGCTCACCCTGCTGCGGAAACGCAATCAGGATCTCCATCTGCGCCTGAACGGTCTGCTGAGTGTGACCAAAGAGAGCGAGCGCCTGTTTGAACGGGTGCGCTATCTGGTTCTGTCCGTGATGGAGGCTCAAACCCTCGATACCCTGTTTGATGCTGTCGATGATAGCCTTACCCATGATTTTCAGTTTGAGTATGTCACCCAGATTCTCAATGCCGACCTCTTCCCCGACGGCTCTCGCATTGCCTGCCACTCTCGAGAAACGATCTGTGACCGTATTAGCATCGACGATCTACTCGACACCAGCCGAATCGTGTGCAGTAGGCTGAGAGAAGAAGAGCTCCGGTTCCTGTTCCCCGACCACTGGGAACAGGTCCGCTCGACGGCGGTTATTCCACTCTTTTACAAGCAGCCGCTGGGTATTCTGGCGGTTGGCAGCCAGAACCCGGAGGGCTTTCGGGGCAACCACGCAAAAACCCTCCCTCTCAACTTTATTGGAGAGGTGCTGTCTCGCACTCTTGAAACTTTTACTCCCGGATCATACGGTAGTGCCAATGCGTTGTGATGGCGAACAATCCATTAAGAACCTCCATCAATAAAAAAACCGACCCCTGGTCGGTTTTGTATAAACTCTGCCTGTGAACAGATCCGATCTGTAAAAATATCCGATCTGTAAAAAGAGTTAATCTCTTTCGTTACGGTTTACAAGCAGGCTCAATTTTTTCAAATCGCTGGCTTCCATGCCGGCTTTGGCTGCAGCAATGGCATGATTACCGGGAGCATCAAGAGCGTTGATAACCACACGTCCATGGCTATTGGTCATGTACTCATGACTGACACCATCACCACCATGCAACATTACACTGGCATCACTGACCGGGCGGCCATTCATATGAACAAGCACATGGACAGTGCCCGTTGCCGCTCGCTGAATGTGAGTATCCAACTGGGCAGCTTGAGCACTCATGCTCATCAGCGGGGCGATAAAAGCAGTAAGCAGAGCAGTTTTTAGCAATTTCATATCAAGCATCCTTCTTGAAAGGAAAATAAGTTTAAACAGGGAGCGATAACAAACGCCTTATTTAACCTTATAACTCATTCCCTAGATGTTCAACACAGCACCGAATAGCGCCGGATGAATACAATAAGTGCAATCGACAGTGAAGGCTTATTCCAATAGGCTATTTGGGAAAACCTGTTGTTATGACAATTGATAGAACACAGTGAGCGGCATGATTAAACTAATTACGTTTGACCTTGATGACACTCTTTGGGACAACGGCCCCGTTATTCGCCGCGCAATTCATGAAGGGTATAGCTGGTTACTCGAATACTGCCCTGATCTTGCCAACATGCACGACATAGCTTCACTTGATCTTCTTAAAGACAAGATCAAAAACAGCACGCCAGATTTGGAACACAGAGTGAGTGAATCGCGTATTGTCGGTATTCAACAGGCGTTACAAAGTATTGGTTATGAGTCGTCTATAGCAAGAACAATTGCTAAGGAGGCCTTTACCCGCTTCCACCATTGGCGACACCAGGTAGAACTCTTTGGGGATGCCAAAGAGACTATTGCACAGCTGGCACAGGAGTATCGTCTGGGGATTATCACCAACGGCAATGCCGACGTAAATCGGCTGGGGCTGGGGGAATTTTTTGAATTTACTGTGAACTCGGAAGATATGAACCGCAGCAAGCCTGATCCGGAAATGTTCCACCACGCTCTGAAACTCGCCGGTGTGAGGCCAAAACAGGCCATACATATTGGCGATAACTTGATCACCGATGTGCGGGGAGCGGCAGAAATTGGTATGAAAACGGTGTGGTTTAATCCTGACGGTAAGCCTATCGGAAAGGACGACACTGTCCCGGATTTTACAGTGAAGACGCTGGCGGAGATACCCGCCGCAATCAGACAAAATCGATAAAAGCCTGCTCGTTCAGGCTTTTATTTACCACGGCTGTTTAAATCAACTCATTCCCAGAACGGTATCCACCAGCCTGAAAATACCGGTAGCGGCTTCGCTGATGGACCCGGCAAGCATATAAGCGGGAGTGGTCACCAGCTTGTTGGTTTCATCAACAATAACATCGTGTACCGGACACTCTTTGTGCAGAGCCCCCGTCGCCTTAATGGCGGCTGCGGTGTCCGCATCTGTGCCGATAGTGCACTGTACATCCTTACCAAAGAGCGCGGCGGACATAACCGGTGCGATGCACATCAAGCCAACGGGCTTGTTCGCTGCGTTGAAACTTTGTACCACAGCCTTAACGTCTTCCCGTACAACTGCGTCCTTACCTTTGAACGCAAAATTACAGAGATTTTTCGCGGCGCCAAATCCGCCAGGAATAATCAGTGCATTAAAGTGACTACTATCGAGATCACTCAAAGGTTTTATATCACCCCGAGCCAGACGAGCGGCTTCCACCAGCATGTTGCGAGGTTCAGACATCTCCTCACCGGTAGTGTGATTAATCACATGATGCTGGTTATCATCCGGCGCAAAACACTGGTACTTGGCACCATTCTGATCAAGCCGTAGAAGAGTCAGAACAGACTCATAAATTTCAGAGCCATCAAATACACCACACCCCGAAAGGATGACCGCTACATTTTTAATCACTGTTGTTTCTGCCATTGCCCTGTTTAACTCCTCTATATGGGAGACAGCTCCTTTATTGGGAGACAACCCCTCTACTGGAAGGAATTCAGCATACAACCCAATCGGGATAATGAAAAGCCTGAAAATAATGTAAATGGTAAGGCTGTCTCAAGACAGCGTCAGGTGTGCCTTCTTGCATTCAATGGCTTCCATAAGCGCATTTTTGCTGGAGGTATCAAGGGATGGCCCATTGTTGAACTGTTTTTGTAACCTGCCCAACTCATTTCTGCTGCAAGCCGCACGAATGGATGCACGAGCATTGAGCATAAACAGCGCCTGATCAAGCCCCGGAGCTTCGTCAGTCTCTAAGGTCTGCACCACCGCACGATCCGAAAGTTTGATCTGCAGAGAATCATCCCGCTGCTCAGAAATATAATTTTTCCCTTCTACCTGACAAATTGAATTGGGAGCGGCCTGATCTCTCTTGATCAAGTTCCACATTTTCTGCCAGAAAGAGATGTTTTTTGGTGATTGATTCGTCCTTAAACCGCTCATCATCTATTTCTTATTTCCGAATAATTCCGTAAATATTTTAGACAGACTTTTACTGCCCCTGATAACTGTTTCTCTGTAGTCAGACTCTTTAATTCCTAAAAAACTCATATTGTAATCACTCACTGCAGCATTCAACTTTTGCTGTTTATCTATCGCCTCAATAATAGACATATTCAAATCTGGCATATCATCGTCATCTTTTTTATCAAAAACTTTTCCACTTTCTACTGCTAAATTTGTTACTGCCTCAACTGCTTCCTTATTGGCTTCAATCAAAAAAACAAGTTTTCCTGCAGACGTCACTATCTGTGCATTCCCTTTATTACAAATACCATTTTCACTTGCACTCTTCACCAGTTCCAAATACTTCTTCAGTTGTTCGTTATGAGCCGTGGATTTTTCATTAAACTCTTTAAGAGCTTCACCTATTTTTTTATTTGCAACATCTTCAATTACTGATTGGCTTGGCATCAATTGTTGCGCTGTAATCTCATCATAACCATCTTCAACATCCACTGATCGATTGGTTTCAGGTGTCGATACTTCATCACGATTCAGCACAGTCTCACAATCATCATCGATAGGAATGACCCGGCCCTGATCATTTTCAACATCTAATTTTGATGG
>CAMRBW010000175.1 GCA_947040555.1 uncultured Oceanospirillales bacterium
CCAAGAGCTATTCCAAGAGCTATTCCAAGAGCTATTTTCTTGAAAACGAGGGAGTCCGTCAAAGAAGGTGCAGTGAACAACAAAGCCTCCAGTGTATCTGCAATAAGTACCTGGTCACTCGTTTTTATCTCCGGATGCCCTCTGACACTAGGGTCTGGAGCAGGAAATATTCGATTACGATCGTCCGGGTACTTATATGATTTTTTTGAACATCCCTGTCAAAACAGCCAGGGAGTTAAGTACAACACGGAAGGTAGGGGAAAATTCTTGAAAATCCCATAAACAAAAACCCCAGAGAACACCAATAACAAGATTCAACTGGCATTTTTACCGCCATAAACTAGTAGGCTCATGCCGTCAAATGCTCAAGAATTTAATACCGAAAAAGCAAAAACCCCAGCCGAATAAACGACCGGGGTTTTCTGCAGCCCTGAGCGAACTCAAGGTAAATTAGATGCCTGACGATGACCTACTCTACTCTCAACGGTAGTGAGTCAAATGTGTGGGACATGAGAGCTGAACGCCTAGAGTCTCAAGCTGTTGCAAAAGCCCCACCCACACATTTGACCCACTACCACGATTAGAAACCATCAGATCGGGTTTATGTTTGCCGTTGAGAAAAACAGGACAGTATCACTGGAAAAAGGTCAGTGGCAGCAGGTTCAATACCTCGACATACCAGACAATGGTCTGGATGTATGGCTCAAAGACTTCGGCAAGGTCAGGTTGTTCAGGACGATGCTAAAAGACCAGCATCGCCACTATGTGGTTTACTTGCCTGAGGAAGTCCCTTTTGAACGCAGCGATTTTACGCAGATCCATGACCAGCGCTGGCAGATAGAACAGTATCACAGGGCCATTAAACAGGTTTGCCATATTGAGCATTTTCAGGTTCGTAACGAACGCCCCGCCAGAGACCATATATTTGCCGCAATTTTAGCGTTTGTTTATCTCCAGACAATGCGGATAGCGCAGGCGTTCACGAATATCTATCAGCATCAGCGGGAGCTATTTAGAGAGACAGCTGGCACTTTCGTTAAGAGCTTTTCAGAGGGTAAGGATCATCTGCTACCAAAATTGGCCAGAGCCATCAATGCGTAAGTCCTATCATCTTCTTCTGAGAGCTACACAGAAGCCGCTTCTGACACCCCGAAGGGATGGTATCAGCCCAGTGAGAGAACTTTTAAAACAGCCGTAACTGCTCAAAAAGTGTAGGCAAATTTGATAACCAATTGGCTACAAGCCAGTAATATCAAGGGGGTCGCATGTAAAACAACCGATTTTGCCTACGGATTTTGAGCAGTTACAAACAGCCCCCCCCTAAACCTCCTACAGCAGAAAAACCCACCCCATTTTGCCGCCACAGTTGTTACGAAGGGAACATCAACGAGGCCAAGCAGGCCGTTGAGGCGACGATTCGTGCCCGCCGTGAGTTTGCTGGATGCGGCGACCCTGGATGCCAAACTGACGAAGGAGTCTACCGATGTTATACCAATTCCATTTTCTAACACTGGGCTTCGTGCATGGTTGGCAGTGGGAATAAAGTTGCTTATCTCATACTTCGAAAATGGAATTGGTATTACTCTGACCGGCCGTGGTGAAAATGTCAGTTCCATCCCACCCCGACTATGGAGGGGATCAGTGACTACTTCTTCCGCACTGTTGGCTTTACCGATGAATCCGGCCCCGAGATCGCAGATGACTTCCACAACTTTGAAACTCAGAATATCCCTGACGTCATCCACTCAGTTCAACAGCCAGCCCGGCCAGTATCTGGTACACACCACGGATGAAAAGCGTCAAGCCAAATTGTGAATTATTTTGTCCCAGATTATCCTGTCCGTCGGTTGTACAATCCTCCGGATATTGGTGTTTAAGAACTCTGTCGTCTGGATACACTGTTTCGGGATAGCACCCTTTTTTTTCCAGGCTGCGTGCATAACAATCACTTTCCATATTCTGCCGGGCTGTCCACATTGCCGTTTCCTGGGCCATCTTGAGTAACCATTCCTGGTATATCTCCGGGGATTCAAAAAATGCCTGTGCGGTTGTCTCTTTCCCCATCATTCCACTCAGGTAGGTGTTGAGACTTTTTTCAATAAATAGAGCAAGTTTTTTCATCCCCTCCGATTCCTCTCTATAGCTGTAATCCTGATCATCCCGGTGTAATTTGGCGTAATGAAGAATGGGAGCCACCATGTTTTCGCACAACGTATTGAGAAAAGCCGCACGCTGTAGGTGGGGAAGATCCCTGTTTTTTTTAACTTCAGGGGGAATGTCGTTATTTTGAAAAATTTCTTTCAAGTCCGGGTAAAACTCCAGGTCTCCAAGATCTCTCAACCCGGTATAACCCCAGTCTGACTCGACCAGCGCTCTACCGGCCCAGTCCCTCAGCGTTCCTGGAAACGCACCATAAGCAAGATCACCATTATTGAGCACTGGCAGTAGAAATATTTCTCGACGTTCCTGTGCAAAATTATGGTAAGCCCGGATTGTTGAGGTATGCAGTGCGCCCAGGCTGCTCCAGACACCCAGGTCATGACAGGCCTTGAGCAGGCCCTGTTCAGCAGCAACACAACCGCCTTGGGCATCTTTCTGGTGTGCCAGGGTGCTATAGGTATGATCACAGGTGGTAAATTCATAGACCAGATAACAATCTTGTCCATTCACTTTGACAATTTCCGGCTTTGAGCGTAAATCCTTGATTATTTCCTGTTCTACCTTTCCAACAGGCACAAAGCGTAAGCCAACCGGTTCCGGTATTTCACTTTTCAACCCCAGTTCTTTGTGGTTATTAATGGCAAACCGCTGGACTGCTTCTTCCCGGACAAAATCTTTAAAGTCTTCCCCTGCGCGCAGGAATTTCAATCGGGAATAACGACCGCCGTTGTCTTTCATCAGTGCACGTCCACCGTATCGTGCCCATTCAGACGTTATCTCTCCGTTGTAGAACGGAATGGTGTCATCATCCTTCTGAGCTTCCTCATAAGACCGCAGAGTTTTATTATAAGCCATCCTGCTTTTCCAGTGATGTCCCTCGATCTCATTTTTCAAAACCTGACCCAGATTATCGTTTCTCATTTTAAAATTTGAGCAGTCTGCCATCACCACTTTATTGAGAAATGAACCTGCATGAAATGGATGAGCACAAGACATTGGTCTCATTGGTGTTAATAACACATCCCTGTCCATGCTCGGTTTGCTTCGATATTGGGTATTAACAGGCAGGGTCGTATCACCATTAGCCAGCATCTGTTGGCGGATAACCGGGTCAAGGTATTCTGGTGCCACCGCCAATAGCAGGTCATCCGGCAGATGAGGCCGAATCCATTCTGGAACATATTTAAAACATGACGGAACTGCTTCAATACCGATACGACAAATTCCCACTGTCAAAAATTTTGTAGGGATAAATGTCAATCCACCACAACGTGCAGCCAACAAGCGAATATCCGGATGCTTTCGCCAGATGGATTCAGGGATTTTTGTAAAATTATCGAATCCATCTTTCTGTTTTATATATCTGCTGAGTGATTTTCGAACCAGATCAGGGGTTAGCATATCCACAGGAAGTTTACCAATTAAATTGTTTTTATGCTTTAATGCACGGTCAACCCATTCGGGATGTTCCCGCAGTAGCTGCTCAGGGCAGCATTGAATTTCACTTGGGAATTCTTCAAGATGTTTACGACAATAATACTCGGTTTTGATAGATGCCCAGGGCTTACGCACCAGTTTGTTTGAGCGTGTATGGCTACTCACGGGACGCATTTTTGAACGTGTGTTGTAACTGGTGCGTAAGCCCTGGATAGATGCCGGTAAAGCAATCAGAAGATCGTTGCGGTCGCCATCCTCAAACTTTTTTTCAATACGTGTAATCCAGCCCGGTAGCTTCTCCTTAAAACATTCAAGCATCAGATTCCTGGTCAGTGACTCTTTCGGAATATCACTGATGGACAGGCCGTGCTCTTTTACAAACGCTACAGTCAGTACTTCATTCAGCAAGTCCCTGGGGATATGATCCAGAATGGTGGTGGCATCGTTCAGATGGTTGAGCTGGAATTTCGCTTCAACACGTGCGGTGTTATTGTGCATTCTCAGGAAATATTCCAGTTGTTTTCGTGCTTTATCAGAAATACCGGGTGGACTTTTTTCTTTACCGTTAACACCAACAGCAGTTGAAACGGGCAAAGTTTTCACTTTTTTGTGAAAAATGCTGCTGCGTTCAACTGGTCCGTCAGAGGAGAATCGCTTTCCTAAGTACCGAGCCACTTGCTTCGATCCCCGTATGCCCGCTGTCACTAGGCCCTGAACCAGAAAATTTTTGATTGCAACCGTCCAAGTACTTACCCTGATTTGCTCTTCGGCAGCGCCTTGAGCAGATGACCCCGGGGAGGCCGCCCTTTTCACATGGCTTAATGGTTGCACTGCGTTATATCTCCATCTAAATAAATTTGTGGTAATTTTGATGCATGGCAATCTGGTAAGTTCCTGTGGTGAGCGTAAGCACCGCTCACCAGATAGTTAGCAATTCCCCAAGAATTAATTTTTCCTTAGTCTCCCAAGACTGTAACTGCTCAAAATCCGTAGGCAAAATCGGTTGTTTTACATGCGACCCCCTTGATATTACTGGCTTGTAGCCAATTGGTTATCAAATTTGCCTACACTTTTTGAGCAGTTACCCAAGACTTGCAGAGGAACTGCTATATTTAACTATTGCGCAATTTTACTGCTTACAGCACCGACGTACCCATGCCAGCCTCCCAGAAGAAAGCCATCATCGGAGATGACCTGATCCGATTGATCTCGGAACAGGTTGCCCGCATCGTAGATCATCGTCCCAACGATCTTGACGGAAAGATTTCATTGCACGACGCAGTGATGTCAGCGCTTGCCATGATGCACCTGAAATATCCGTCCCTGCTCCAGTTTGACAATGACAGACTGGAGCCAGAAGTCCGGGCGAATCTCAAAAGTCTCTATCATGTGCATCAGGTCCCCAGTGAAATGGTCCCCATATATCAAACAGCCTGAGTCATCGGCGATGCTTCGTTTCACTGCTGCCCGTGGTTATAGAGAGCGGATGGAATC
>CAMRBW010000176.1 GCA_947040555.1 uncultured Oceanospirillales bacterium
CCATAATCAAACCGTAATCAAACCGTAATCAAACCGTAATCAAACCGTAATCAAATATTCAGTACAATTGGACATTCCCTCTCATCTGGCGTTCCTTC
Organism: uncultured Oceanospirillales bacterium; assembly: GCA_947040555.1. Classification (GTDB taxonomy): domain Bacteria; phylum Pseudomonadota; class Gammaproteobacteria; order Pseudomonadales; family Endozoicomonadaceae; genus Sansalvadorimonas. The sequence goes on from CAMRBW010000176.1 coordinate 99, forward strand.
AGCCTATAAAACTGTTATGAAAAATACACATGCTGGTTATCTTCAGCGAAGACGGAAACTCCGCAGCAGATTTCCGCCTTCACAGAAAGGGCAACAATGAGACGACTGTCAGAGCAGATCCACCAACGCCTGCTCCAGCGCTGGGAAAGAGAAAGAGAAACCACTCGCCTTCAGTGCTGCCGGTACGGGACGCTGACCTTCCAGCAACAATAAAGCGCCCTCTCCCAGCATCAATTTGAGTACAGGAGCCGGCATCGGCATAAAGGAAGGACGGTGCAAAGCTTGCCCAAGCGCTCGGGAAAACTCCCGATTCGTCACCGCATTAGGAGCCACCATATTGAAGGCACCCGACGCCTGCTCATCACCGAGCAGATGCAGGATGCCTGAAACCATGTCGTCGATATGAATCCAGGACATCACCTGTTCACCACACCCAACCGGACCACCGACACCCATTTTGAACGGCAATAACAGCTTTGACAGGGCACCAAAACGGGAATGAAGTACAATGCCCGTTCTCAAAATACAACGTCGCTCTGCGGGTACGGCAGAAGCACTCTGCTCCCAGTCATCGCAGAGCATGGCCGCAAAGTCAGTCCCTGCGGGCGCGCTCTCATCCAGAGATAAATCACCGTCGTGTACCCCGTAAAAGCCAGTGGCAGAGCCGCTGATCAAAACATCCAGAGGTCTTTGCCACCGTTTCAGCCAACCCGCCAGCTCCATAGTCAAACCGATTCGACTATCCCGCAGAATCTGTTTTCTGGCGGCAGTCCAGCGGCGGTCCATAATACCTTCACCAGCCAAATTGATACAAACGGCCGGAGGCTCTGAACCAGACCAATCTCCCAGAGACTGGATCGAACGCACATCAGCGCCAAGAATCCTGGTGACTTTTTCCGGATGCTGCCGACTGTAGACCACAACATCCCAGCCGTCGGCCACCAGACGTGGCACCAAAAACCGTCCTATAAATCCTGTGCCGCCGGTCAGAAGCAGTGTCTTGTTTTCACCATTCCTGCCAGAATCTGTTGAATGAGACATGAGCTCTCCACCTGTTTTTCTACCAACCAATGTGTGACAGCATAACTGTATCTGGGGTTCATACGTTATTATCAACAGGGTATAAGAGAGGCTGAAACCATTCCATGACAGATCAAAACAATCGGCCAGCCAGCCTTCAGCTAGTGTGGTTGCGCCGGGACCTCCGCAGCCGTGATAACAAAGCCATCTATTATGCAAGCCAGCATGAAAATAAGAATAGTTCTGTCGTCTGTGTCTGGTTTAGCTTTCCTGAACAGTGGCAGGAGCATCACGATAGCTCTAACAAAATCCACTTCTGGCTGGAGAATATAAAAACCCTTGATAAGAATCTGGCGGTTTTTAATATCCCTCTGATAACCCGTACTCTTAGCCGATACTCCGATGCATCAGCAGCACTGATTGATCTGGCAAAGCGACTGGGTGTGGCAGGACTCTGGTTCAACGATGAGTACGGCATCAATGAACAGCGCAGGGATACCGAAGTCGAACACTCATTCCAGCAGGCGGGTATTCCCTGTCACCGTTTTACTGACGATGTACTGGTCAAACCTGGCTCACTACTTAATAAACAACATAAGCCGTTTAAAGTCTTCACGCCCTTCCGCAAAGCACTCTACGCCAGTCTGAATCTTCAGGATGCCTTACCCCTTCCTGCACCAGAAAAACAGCAGCCTATTACTATAAATCTGTCGTCTGATAACTTACTGGATATACAACCCACAGCCACAATTCGTGATTTCTGGCCCACTGGTGAGCGCGCAGCACACGAAGCACTGCAAGAATTTGTTGCTGAACGCAGCGAGAATTACAAAAAAGATCGGGATTTTCCTGCCCAAAATGGCACCAGCATTCTCTCTCCCTGTCTGACTGCTGGCACTCTCTCTATACGACAATGTTTTACAACCGCTCTGCAGGGCAACGATGGTGAGCTGGATACTGGTAGTTCAGGATTGGTTACATGGATCAGCGAGCTCATTTGGCGAGAGTTTTATCGCCATATTCTGGTCTGCTTTCCACGGGTATCTATGGGCAAAGCGTTTAAGGAGGAGACCGAGAGATTGCCATGGAAACACGACAAATCACTACTAAATGCCTGGCAGGAAGGTCGCACCGGTGTTCCCATTGTCGATGCCGCCATGCGTCAGCTGGTTACCACCGGCTGGATGCACAACCGGTTGCGTATGGTGGTCGCCATGTACCTGAGTAAGGATTTGCGTCTCGATTGGCGGCTGGGTGAGCAATTTTTTATGGAGCATCTGATCGATGGTGATCTTGCTTCCAACAATGGCGGCTGGCAGTGGGCAGCCAGCACCGGCACCGATGCAGCTCCCTATTTCCGCATGTTCAACCCGGTCAGCCAATCAGAAAAATTTGATCCCGACGGCGAGTTTCTAAGGGAGTGGTTACCAGAGCTCAGGGAGGTGGATGACAAAACCATACACAACCCCAGCGCCAGCGACACACTGTTTTATGATGAGAGTGTGTACCCCAAACCCATTGTCGATCACAAGAGGGCGCGGGAAGCTACACTGACCGCATTCAAACGCCTGAAAAGTGAAGGCCAACCATGACCAGATCACCACAACAAAAACACCAAAAACACCAAGGGAACGTTCAAATCGCAGGATCGCGGGTTCTTCTCTGGATAGCTCTTGGCATGGCACTCACCGCCTGCACAAAATCAACAGAACAGAGTGATACAAAGCAGAGCACGAAAGAACAACAGCAAAAGCTGGTACAAATGAGGGGCTGTGCCAGCTGCCATGGTGTCAAGGGGCAGGGTAACCTCTCCATGAAGGGGCCAAAACTGGCGGGACAGAGTCAGGAGGCTCTTGCCCAAAAGCTGAAAGCCTATCGGAGCGGGGAGATCAAAAATCCCACCATGGCCATCATGGCCTACAACCTCACTGATGAGGAGGTTGATGTGCTGGCCGCTTATTTCAGTCAGTTTCCCTGAATCTGTAATTCTGAACGTACAAACTGAACATCCATTTTCAGTTTACACATCAGAGGTCATCGGTGGATCGTCAGAGGATCTCTCGGGACTCGTACTTATCCTCACCGGGCTCATGGGGCAACAACAGGTTCAGAATCACCGCAGCCAGGGCGCAAAGGCTGACGCCTTTCAGGGTCAGACCAAATGCCGTAATGGAGAGATTACCCAGACCAAACACCAGCACCAGTGCCACAATCACCAGGTTACGGGGAATGGCCAAATCAACCTGAGCCTTGATCATGGTATTCAGACCAACCACGGCAATGGAACCAAACAGCAGTACCATAATACCGCCCATAACGGGCGTAGGAATGGTCGCCAGAAAACCGCCCACCTTGCCGATAAAGGCCACAGCAATCGCTATCACCGCCGCCCATGTCATAATCACCGGATTGTACGCCTTGGTCAGCATAACGGCGCCGGTCACCTCGGAGTACGTGGTGTTTGGTGGTCCACCAAGCAGTGCGGCAAAAGAGGTTGCCAGACCATCGCCCAATAGTGTGTTCTGTAAGCCCGGCTTTTTCAGATAGTCCTTACCGGTCACCGAGCTGATCGCCAGCATATCACCGATATGTTCGATTGCCGGAGCCATAGCAACGGGAATCATGTAGAGAATGGCATTTATATTCCACTCTGGCGTGGTAAAACCGGGCATCACCAGCCAACCCGCCTGTTTAAGCGCCTCAAAATCGACAGCCCCCATCAACACCGCCGCAACATAACCGGAGGTGACACCGACCAAAATAGGAATCAGCTTGAGAATGCCCTTGGCAAAAACCGCAGTGACCAGTGTTGCCAACAGCGAGATCGCGGCTAACAGCAGGGAGGTATCGGGATCGATATTCGGATTGGCACCGCCTGTGGCCATACTGACCGCCGTACCGGCCAGACCAAGGCCGATCACCATGATCACCGGCCCCACGACAACCGGTGGAAACAACCGGTACAGAATACCGCTGCCCCGCACCCGCACAATAGTGCTCAAAACGACGTAGAGCAGACCGGCCGCCATAAGACCACCCATCGTGGCAGGCAGCCCCCACTCAGTAACACCGAAGGAGATGGGAGCGATAAAAGCGAAGGAAGAGGCGAGAAAAACAGGAACCTGACGGCGAGTCACCAGCTGAAAAATCAGCGTACCGACACCGGCAGTAAAAAATGCGACGTTGGCATCAAGCCCCGTCAGCAGAGGAACCAGAACCAGAGCACCAAAGGCGACAAACAGCATCTGTCCGCCCATCATGATCTGACGAACGACGGCGGCAGCCGAAGTCAGGGAGGGGGTGTGCGCCATAAAAGTCACATCTCTCTTTTTTGTCGTGAAAATACAGCCCCACTTCCGTCTTTCGGAGTGAACAGTATTTTTCGATCATTATTGCTGGAAAAGATTTTAACGAGCTTTTACAAATAGGAGCAACAAAAGAGAGGGATTTAAAACGGAATGGACTGGTTTACACGACTGACAACGTTTATCTATCAGAGAAGGGAAGATGGCGCGCTCAGGAGGATTCGAACCTCCGACCGCCTGGTTCGTAGCCAGGTACTCTATCCAGCTGAGCTATGAGCGCGTACTTTATAAAACGATCTTCAATCAAAGATGGCGCGACCGGGAGGATTCGAACCTCCGACCACCTGGTTCGTAGCCAGGTACTCTATCCAGCTGAGCTACGGTCGCACTTTCAACGGTCGACAACTATAGAGATTCGCATACTACGAGTCAACTACATTCGTCTCACACCGTTCAAAAACATAAATACAAACAAGCCAGTACAAGCAGTACTGGCCTACTCAACAACTCCCATTCAGCAACCTTTGGGGGGGAATGGGTATTGAGTAAAAAATATGGCGCGCTCAGGAGGATTCGAACCTCCGACCGCCTGGTTCGTAGCCAGGTACT
>CAMRBW010000177.1 GCA_947040555.1 uncultured Oceanospirillales bacterium
AGGAAGTCTCCACGCTTAAAGAGCATATCAGACAGTTGCTCCATAAACGCTTCGGAGCGTCCAGCGAAAAGTATTCACCGGATCAGGTGGGCCTGCTCAACGAGGCAGAACATAGAGTGTGTGCCCAACCGGATTTTGCTGGATATTTGCTTGATGAGGTGACACCCTCCGACCAATCGGTAAGCGGATGTCACCTATTAGAGAGGCTATTTAATAAACGGCTTCACCCGATCCAAAGCCATGGAGAGCGAGGCTTTCGCCCAGTTCAGGGGCGTTATCGGGGAAGGCAGGTAAAACAGTGCATCGCCTATTTTCACGGTATTGATCGACTCCGGCACTTTCCAACTGGCAACAGAGCTGCCATCGGCGGCAATCAATCCTTTGCCATAGTCGCCTGTCACCTGACCCAGGGCCCGCTTCAGATGAACCTGGGCAAAGAACATATCCTGCTGCTTCATAATCGGATCACTTTCATGCCACGCCATATGAGCGCGAATCATGGCCAGTTTTGAGTCAAAAAACCACTGGGCTTCGGTATCCGGCAAGAAGTTGGCAAGGCGGGCCGTGAAGTGTTCCTCAGATGAAGCATCCCCGGTGAGCTCCGGTGCATCTTCGTTTTTGGTGGCTCCCGGTACTTCTATCCAGAAATTGCCACTTTGATAGCTGTCTCTGGCATAACGGATCACGCCGAAGGGACGCTCAAGCCTTTCAATAATAGTAATCACCTGACGTTTTTCATTCTGACTGAGTTGCTGCAGAGGGCTGGGCAAAATCAGATTAAACAGCGCCGCATCCGCCCGGCGGAAGCGCAAATCTACAGGTGAATAGTCCGGAGATTCACCCCCCATAGCCAGCTGTCGTCTGATGGTGCAGTAACCCTCACTGATCAATCGGGTCAGAAGTCGGCCACTCCACTCAACTTTATTCTCTCTGGCGATCCAGGCAATTTTTTCCTGCAGGCCAGTGTCTGCTTTTAGCAGCCCCTCCCAGAGCTCCATGGCTCTGACCACAAAGGCGACAGAGGAGGTATTAACCTTGCTGATCTCCTCCCAGGCTCCGGCATCTTCAAATCGGGAGAAATCAATTTTGTCAAAGTAGGCAGGGAAAAGGCTGACCACTTTGAGCCGGGCCGGAGTCAGATCAGGCGCCCCAATCAGTTTGTGGTTCCAGGCCTCTGCCACCGCCATCAGGAATATCCCGTGGGCATCATTTTGCCGGTGATTCCAGTTTTGGGGTTTGCCATCAACATGGACATCGTCAAGGGTTGGGGAGTTACCATCAAAACGGATATGGGGAACATTCATGGTGCCATGGTAAGCCAGCATCGGATTGGCGATCACTGATTTCAATCTGTTTATCTGGTGATCTGTGGCGTAGTAATCCCAGAGCGCAAGAATCAAACGACGGGCTTTTTCTTTCTCCCCTGGGTCAACGTGACCACGCTCCAGCATGGAAAAAAATATCCATCCGGAGTCTCTTACCCAAATCGCATTGTAATTTGTCTCATCGGATTCCCCTTCTGCCACCCGTTCAGCTGCCTGGGCAAACCCTTTTGAGGTGAGATTAATGGTCAGATGGGGACGTATCATTTTATCGAGAGCCTGAAAGCGTTCAGGGGTCAGTTTCTCCTTGATATAGGGCGCAAGCTCAGGATTGAACACATGGACAAACCGCCCTTCAGCGGTAATCTCGGTTTTGTAAGGTGTCGCCTTGGATAGATAAGTCTGAACCTTTCGGTAGTTTTCCTCCTGTTGACTCTTGGCGGGTGATGATGTTGCGTAACCGTCCAGACACAAACAACAGAGTAGTAAGATTAACAGACGGGAAACAACAGCAGTGGGGGAGATCTGTCTCATCGGGGGAACCTCATAGCGGTGGACATGCCCTGATCGAGTATAGTTATAAATGTACGACAGCGTTCTTTCATGACACCTTTTATGACACCCTTCATGACACCCTTCATGACACGCAGGGATTGAACCGCAGGATTTACGTCGGCCTCTTGATTTCACAGCCATAATCTTTACCCATAAAAAACCACAGGGAGCCAGTAACACCCGCAAGGCGTACTGTAGATGCGCCTGCCCAGGTGTCTGCCCCTACGGACAGAATCTGATTATCGCCGGGGCAATTTACCCCACAATTTTCTACTTTGTCTGCTTTTTTTGATTCACATCAACCCGCCCCATCCCTATTCCTTGTATTTATTCAGCAACAAAAATTCCTCCAAAAAAAACCATTAATTGAATAGGAAACTGCCCATGAGTCAGTTAAAAGCGGCCCAGATGCCACCACCTATGGACGGGAGAGCCTCTCTGATCGAGCGTATCGGTAAAAAGATACCCGATCCGATTGTGATCTTTATGGCGCTGTTCGCTATCACCGCCATTGTCTCCATCGCCATGGGCGGCCACACCTTCAGCAGTGTGGGTGCCGATGGCAGCCCGGTCGAATATTCCATCAAAAACATGATGACCACGGAGAATATCCGCTGGATCTTCGATAACGCCATTCTGCAAAACTGGCTGGCCTTCGGTAACGGCGTTCTGGGTGTGATCCTGATCGCAGTACTGGGTGTTGGCATCGCGGAAGAGTCTGGCCTGCTGGGTACTCTGATCAAGAAAGCCGGCACCCATATCAACGAACGCTTCCTGCCTCTGCTGCTGGTTTTCCTCGGCATCATGAGCAGCGTCGCTTCCGATGCTGGTTACCTGATTCTGGTGCCTCTCGCCGGTATGCTCTACGCCGGTACCGGCAAGAATCCGCTGATCGGTATGGCAGCCGCCTTTGCTGGTGTCTCGGCCGGTTTCAGCGCCAACCTGATCCCAGCGACCCCCATCGATGCGATTATGGGCAACAATGCGCAACTGTTTGCTGAAGCGCAAGGCGTACCTTTTGCTGATGCCGCAGGTCGTGCCCTGAACGCACCGACCATGAACTACTTCTTCCTGGCCATCTCGGTGTTTGTGCTGGGCAGCGTTGGCGCCTGGGTGACCCAGCGTTTTGTCGCTCCAAAGCTGGAAAAACAGGCCTATATCATCCCTGAAGATATGGATCTCAGCGACTTCACCGTCAAACCGGAAGAAGAGAAAGGTCTGAAGGCTGCGGCCATCGGTACCGTTGTTGCGCTGCTGAGTATTCTCGGTCTGTGTATGGGCCCGCTGAGTGCCTACACTAACGACGCAGGACGTGTAATCACCCCTTACATGAACAACATGGTACTGCTGATCGTGCTGTTCTTCGCGGTCACCGGTATTTTCTACGGTGCTTCGGTTGGTAAGTTCAAGTCTGTTACCTGCGTGGTCAAGTCCATGATCAAGCAGATGAACACCATGGGCTACATTCTGGTACTGACCTTCTTCTCCTACCAGTTCCTGGCCCTGCTGGGTGCCTCTGGCCTGGGTACTTATGTCACTTATCTGGGTGCCAACTTCCTGCAGTCTCTGGGTCTGGATTCCGTACCGGTTCTGCTGTTGGTCGGCTTCGTATTTGTAACAGCCATCATCAACCTGCTGGTTGGTGGTCTGACCTCCAAATGGATGCTGCTCGGCCCGATCTTCATTCCGATGCTGTATCAGGTGAACCCGGCGATGACGCCGGAACTGATCGCCGCCGCCTTCCGCGTGGCTGACTCCAGCACCAACATCATCACCCCGATGATGAGCTACGCCGGTGTTATCCTGGCCTTTATGCGCAAGTACAAGCCAGAGATGACCATCGGTGACCAGATCGCCATCATGATGCCTTACTCCATCGCCTTCATGCTGATCTGGACCGTTCTGCTGGTTGTGTTCTTTATGTTCGGTATTCCGATGGGCTTCTAAGCCTCATTCATCCGATCAAAAAAAGCGACCCAGAGATGGGTCGCTTTTTTTAATGAACTCTATTGTCAATGGCTCTGATTATGGAGTCCGGGGAGATAGCATAAATAAAAAACTGCAGCATCGCGTTAAACGGGCTTTTTTAGTATCAAGTATGGAAAGACTGAGTACTAGCGAGGATCGGACAGTTTGTTGGTGCGTTCAGCAGAGTCGGGGACGGCATAAAAAGCGCCAATCAGGCATCGGGAGGCGCAATGGGCTCAATGCGATATTTGGTTATCTTGCCATCCGTGATTTTATAGATAAATACAGCGGTACCCTCTGGCATGAATGCATCACTATACTGCTCAACAGTAATAGTTGACCTGTCGTCGTAGAGGGGCCTGACGGTATAGTGATAAAGCCCTTTCCCTTGTTGGTAGGTGCCGGCGGCGTAGCCGATGGCAGCACCGGAAGCGCCTCCCACCCCCCCGCCTGCGGCCATGCCGCCTGCGACCAGACCTGGTACTGCCGGAGCGCACGCGCCAAAGGTGACCGCCGTGCAGCCGACACCCGCAACGGCACCGTAAAGGGCGCCAAGGACTGTGCCTATATACGTACCTGCTACGGCCCCGGTTTTTGTCTCGGAGGTTCTGTCTACCGGTGAGATCTGCTTTTCGGTAAGCACGGTGCCCTGCCCCAGTAATTGCTTGTTAGAGCAGGCGCAGACCATGGCATAACACACGGATACCGTGATAAATCTGGCTACCTTGCTTCGAGTAAAGGCTAAAAAAATAGTTAATGTCTCCATAGGCATCCTGCACTTGTTATTTTCTTTTCAAAAAATTTATTGTCTGTTTCGATTAAATGTTTCGATTAAATGTTTTTCGAAAGGTTCACTTATGCACGATCAATTTGATCAAAAATCAAAAGGAGATCCAAAGATTGAGGCGATTAAAACGGTGCTCATAATTGTTACGTCGTCAAGGAAAGTAACAAAAAATTAACCATCCTGTTAGTGTGGCTACCTTTCTCGATTAAAAGGACGATTAAAAGGACACCCAAATTAAAAGGACAAATTAAAAGGACA
>CAMRBW010000178.1 GCA_947040555.1 uncultured Oceanospirillales bacterium
CTCGTCGGGCTCATAACCCGAAGGTCGTCGGTTCGAATCCGGCTCCCGCTACCAATATCGATCTCTTTTTTGTGGATAGACATTTATAAAACCCCATCTTTCTTAACGACTCCTCTGTCGTTTTTTTCGTATCTGTAAATCGTATTTTTGACCATTGCACAAGGCGTTGCAGGCATCTGTTCGGCGGTTATTTCCCTCTCTATTTCCCTCTCTAGCACCTCTATTGTGGCCTGATTTTGCGTCTGAATTGATAAATATATAAAAAAATAGCCGTTTTCAGCCTGACAGATCGCGATGAATGACTACTTTTAGCCCTGTGTACTTATTGATTATCGGGAGTTTGATAATGTTGGTGCAAAACATAAAGGTGGGTATTTCAACGTTTGGCAAACTGGCTGCGGCGGCGACGTTGTCGGCAAGCCTCCTGTCCGGAGGGGTTTGTGCTGCTGAAGAAGGCTTTGATGTCTCGATTATGAATCTCGGTGATGCTGATTCAGTCTGGCAGGTTTTTGATGTGATGAAGGGGCGTATGCTAGGCGATTACACTGAAAAGTTTACTACCGATCGGTTGTCGTATAGAGCACGTCCGATCATTGGTAATAATGAAGAAAGTAGTCTTGATGTGCCCTTGCCTGTCGGAGAGCTGCCCAAGAAGCTTCGTCTGGATATACCCATTGATCTGGTTATAAATATTTCTAAAGAGGGGGAGCCCTCCTTGTTCCTCGAAGGGGAAAGTAATGTAATTTCGCGGATTATTCCGCAGGTCAATGATGAGGGTGAACTAGTCCTGTTTCTGAGTAAACCTGTTGAGGCTAACGATAGGATAAAGGCCTTTCTCTCCCTGCCTGCGCTGGATACGCTTCACAACGTAAGCAAGTCCAATGTGGAAATATTCGGGCTTGTCGGTGAGCGTTTTTACGTAACAAATAGCGGTTTGGGAAAAATACGAGCCATGGGTAAGGTCAAAATCCTGAATGCAAATATTCGCTGGGGCCATGCTAATTTCGCCGTGCTCGAAGTCGAAGAGGATTTGCTGCTTAAGGTTGGCAACAGCTCTTGTGTGAAGGTGAATGCAGAGAATAGCGTACTGCAAACAAACCTTTCCCCGAATGCCCATGCCTGTTACGTAGGTCAGCCTCGGGAGAATATAAACAGTGGCGCAATAGACATAAAGCCCTGCAATAAGGTTTATAGTGAAAGTGAAACGTATCCCCTTTCAGATATGGTTGGCGCTGAATATTAGGGATCTCGTTCTGAGGCCGCTCTCTCGGGCCTCAGAATTTTGGACTTGGCTTAGCGTTGTTCTGCAAAGGCTTTGAGGCCCGCCTGTAGCAGTTCCCAGAATTTGCCAACGCTAGGAATGTGAACTTTTTCATCAGGAGAGTGCGGGAATTTGATGGTGGGTCCAAAGGAAATCATATCCCAATGTGGATAGATGCCACTCAGCAGACCGCACTCAAGACCGGCGTGTACCACCTTAATGACAGGTTCCTTGTCAAACAGCTTCCGGTAGGTGGACTGCATCAGGGCAAGAGCAGGTGATTCAGGATTGGGCTGCCAGCCGGGATAACTGTTCTGGTGCCAGCACTCGGCACCGATCAGGCTGAACTGCCCCTGAATGATGTCCAACATGTCATCACGGGCGCTATCGACCAGGCTGCGTGGCATCATTTGTACATTGATTGTGCCCTCTGCAATGGTCAGTACTCCCAGGTTGCAGGAGGTTTCAACCACACCTGGCAACGCATCACTCATACGCTGCACACCGCCTGGACAGGCATGCAGGGCCGCCAGCCACTGTTGCTGTATGTTTTGTGGGATAACCTGCGAACCGGCTTTCGTTTCTGCGATAGTCAGTTTCAGACCAGGCTCTCTCATCTGCAGCTCTTGACGGTAGAGTGTGGCGTACTCATCCACCAACGCTTCGCAATGGACAATGGTCTGCTCCGGAATGGCGATGATCGCCTCAGCTTCGCGGGGAATGGCATTGACCAGACCACCGCCCTTCAGCGTTGATATTCTGGCACCCAAAGCTTCCAGCCGGCGCAGCAGTCGCACCATCAGACGGATCGCGTTGCCTCGTCCCAGATGAATATCACAGCCAGAGTGGCCACCGCAGAGTCCGGTCAGGTTGACCTTGCGCCAGGCCATACCGGCAGGAGCGGCTTCCTGTTCGTAATCCGCTTTGGCATAGGCGCGCGCGCCGCCGGCACAGCCAATGTAGAGTTGGCCATCTTCTTCGGTATCAAGGTTTAGAAGAATGTCACCGCGCAGAGCGTCAGGCTGAAGACCACGGGCACCGACCATACCGCTCTCTTCGGTCATGGTAAACAGCGCTTCGAGAGGGCCATGGACGATCTCTTTTGATTCCAGCACCGCCAGCGCGGCGGCAACGCCAATGCCGTTATCCGCTCCGAGCGTGGTGCCACGGGCGGTCATCCACTCACCGTCTATACAGGTCTGAATGGGGTCTTGAGTAAAGTCATGGACGGTATCGCTGTTTTTTTCCGGAACCATATCCAGGTGAGCCTGAAGAATCACACCGGGCGCTTGCTCATAACCTGCTGTTGCCGGTTTTCTGATGATTACGTTCCCTGTTGTATCCTGCTCACAGTCGAGACCATGTTGCCGGGCAAACGCCATAACATGCTCTGCAATCTGCGCTTCATGAAACGAAGGGTGGGGAATGTTACACAGAGACTGAAAATGGTGCCAGAGTCTCTGTGGCTGTAGCTGTAACTGGTTCAGATCACTCATCGTTAATACCTGCTCAGATAATAATTTTTGGCTAATGTCGTTTTGTTATACGACATAGTTACGTAGCGTCAACCACCATTGATTATCAATATTTGTCTAATGTCGTCTAACTTGCCACAGATCATTACTCCGGTGGATTAGACTCGTCATTCACTATCTCTTTAGGTACATTCCTTCGTTGTTTTTTCACAGTGTCTCGGATTTATTGTGCTTTCGCATCGTCGTGTGTGTTTTGCCCTGCCGGATGGATGGGATCTCTGGAGTTATCTTTCGATCTTTTCACATTTCGGTAACTCACCTATCTTTCGATCATTTTTCCGAGCGGTTTATTATTAGGGAGATGGCTATGCTTGAGCTCTTTATCGGGTTAGTGGTAACCAGTCTGGTCGGTTACTTTATTATCAAGGAATACAAACCCACTGGGGTTTTGTTAACCGCAGGCGTTTTGCTGCTTCTGATTGCCGGTCTGCTGGGGCGTAATCTGCTGCCAGACAGCGTGGCTTCCACCGGCAATTTTGTGACCGATGCCCTTGAGTATGTGAAGTACACTCTGCGCTATCGGGGCGGTGGTCTGGGTATGCAGATTATGCTGCTGTGCGGCTTTGCTACCTATATGACCCGTATCGGTGCCAATACGATGGTGGTCAAGCAGTTTTCCAAACCACTGGCGGGCATCAAATCGCCCTACGTTCTGCTGGTTGCTGCTTACATTGTCGCCTGTTTGATGTCCCTTGCGGTCAGCTCTGCGGCGGGTCTTGGTGTTCTGCTGATGGCGACCCTGTTCCCGATGATGACGGCGATGGGTATCTCCCGTCCGGCTGCCACTGCCGTGTGCGCTTCTCCGGCAGCGCTTATTCTCTCGCCAACCTCCGGCGATGTCGTTCTTGCTGCGGAAAAATCCGGTCTGCCACTGGATGTGTTTGCCGTGCAGACTGTTTTGCCTGTTTCCGTATGCGCCATTATTGCCATGGCGGCGGCCGGTTATTTCTGGAACAAGTATCTGGATAAGAGGCAGAACACCCCTATGGAACGGGTGGATATTTCCCAAATTGAAACCACCGCGCCAGCGTTTTATGCGGTACTGCCGTTTCTGCCGATTATCGGTGTGTTCCTGTTCAATGGTCGTACGATCCCCGGTTTGAAGCTGGATATTTACACGATCGTTGTTCTCTCTGTAACGATTGGCGCACTGATAGATTTTGCTGTTAATCGCTTCGATGGTCGTAAGACTCTGGAGAATATGGAGAGCTGCTATCAGGGGATGGCCGATGCCTTTAAAGGTGTGGTTATGCTGCTGGTTGCGGCGGGCACTTTTGCCCAGGGTCTGATGGCTGTTGGTGCTATCGATTCCCTGCTGGGTTTTGCCGATGCTGCCGGTGCCGGTGGTATTGCTCTGATGCTGCTGCTTGCCGGTCTGACCATGGCGGCTGCTATCGCGACCGGTTCCGGTAACGCGCCGTTCTACGCCTTTGTTGAGCTGGCTCCTGCGCTGGCGGCGAAGATGGGTGTGAACCCTGCGTTCCTGGTAATCCCTATGCTGCAGGCCTCTAACCTGGGTCGTACCATGTCTCCTGTATCTGGCGTTGTGGTGGCGACGGCCGGTATGGCGGGTATCAGCACCATGGAAGTGGTGAAGCGCACCTCTGTGCCGGTTCTTGTTGGTCTGACCACGGTGATCGTGGGTACGCTGGTTCTGGTGCCCATGACGGTCTGAAGATAGCCTGCCGGTTGTTTTATTGGACAAAGTCTTCGCAGGGGGGCTTTGTCTGTTATTTTTGGCTCATGGCACCGGCATGCTGTTGGCTCAGGGCTTACGCACCAGTTGCGCATTGATCGCTACCCAGCATTATCAAGCTTACTTTTTGGGGGCTGTGAGCAGGTTACGGCTGCTAACTGATATCTTCTCCCGAATCTTTTGTCGTAACTATTCAGCACTCAGCAAAGGTACATTATTGTAATTCGCGACAGCTATAAGCAA
>CAMRBW010000179.1 GCA_947040555.1 uncultured Oceanospirillales bacterium
GTGATTCTGGCCGTGATTCTGGCCGTGATTCTGGCCGTGATTCTGGAGGGGTGTTCTCTGTAGTCATTCTGATTTTACCATGCCCCGGTTAGCTTTGCGGTGTCCGTAGGTGCGCGGTTGAGTCCAGTAATCGATCGCCGGAGCCGCCATATTCATCAGCAGAGTGGCAAAAGCGACACCGTCCGGGTAACCACCCCATGTGCGAATAACATAGGTGATCACGCCAACACCCAAACCAAAGATCAGCCGCCCTTTGTTGGAGGTTGCGCCGCTGACCGGGTCCGTCACGATAAAAAACGCGCCCATCATGGTCGCTCCCGAGAACAGGTGAAAGAGGGGCGAACCGTGAGATTCGGAGCCGGAGCCGTTCCAGAATAGCAGTGCCATAACAGCCATTCCGGTCACCATGGCGACCGGTGTCTGCCAGCTGATAATCTTCTGCTTGAGCAAAAACAGACCGCCCAGCAGACAGGCGAGATTGATCCCGAAACCATCAATGCTGCTCAGACCCAGGAGACGTACCTGTTTGTCCCACAGTTCGGCCATGGTCAGGCTGCTGTTTTCCCGTACCAGATCGAGGGCTGTAGCCATGGTCCAGCCATCAATCCCGCCACTCATCCCGTCACTAATAGAGTGACCGGTAAAGATAATATTGATTGTGTCGTTTATGCCGATCGTCGGAACACCGAGGCCCTGTGGTGTGAACCAACTGGTCATCTCCAGCGGGAATGAGATCAGCAGCAACACATAACCGAGCATGGCTGGGTTAAACGGGTTGTAACCCATGCCGCCGTAGAGCTGTTTGCCAATAACGATAGCGAAACTGATACCGATCAGCGATAGCCACCAGGGCGCACCGGCAGGAATCGCCAGCGCCAGCAGCCATGCGGTTACAAGAGCACTGCCGTCTTTCAGAAAAAACATCAGTGGACGTTTACGCAGAGCAAGGATAGCCGTTTCGCAGATCAGTGCGATCAGGGAGCACCAGAGTACCTGAATCACTACTCCCCAACCGAAGAGCCAGAGCTGCACCATCAGTGCCGGTAGCAGGGCGAGCAGCACCATTTTCATAATATGACTGGTGCCGTTTATAGTTAGCTTGCCCAGTACATGGGGGGACGTTTGTCGTATAAATGCCATAAGCTTTTGTCTTAATCTCCTACTGCTGCTACTGCTGCTACAGCTACAGCTGTTTCGGCGGCATTGAACGCCTGCTGCAGTTGCTCAACCTGTGCCTTTAATTGCTCGATGCTCTCCCGCAGCGTTTTCTGCTGTTCGCTGCCCGCTTCCGTTTGAGCGAGTGCGCGCTCGGATTTTTTCAACTGAGCCTTGGCCATAGAGAGCTGGATTTTTAGCTCTTTCTGTTTTGGTGAGAGCTGTGGTCGAGCCGCTTTTTTCGCCTGTGCTCTGGCCAGAGCAGCTTGGACAGGATCATCTTCAGCTGTTGTTGACGCTACAGATTGTTTTGACGCTACAGATTGTTCTGACGCTACAGATTGTTGATCTTTTGCTGCGGCCTCTTTTGCCTCTCTGATCAGACGAGATTTTTCGGCATTAGCTTTGCGACGAGCCTCTTTTTCAGCCGCTACAGCGGCCAGTCGTGTCTGGCGCTGCTCGAAGCGTACCCGTGAGTGATCCGCTTTTTCATTGCGCGCTTTTTGGTTGCGAATCTCATCCTTGGCGGCGCGGTAGTACTGCACCAGAGGAATGGCGCTGGGGCAGACATAGGAACAGGCCCCACATTCGATGCAGTCAAACAGGTTATGGTGCTGAAGTTGATCGTAATTTTGTGATCGGGCGTACCAATGTAGCTGCTGGGGTAACAGCGTTACCGGGCACGCTTCGGCACAGAGTCCGCAGCGGATACAGGCCAGCGCGGACGGGGCCGGAGGAAACTCTTCGAGGGTGCCGGCGATAAAGCAGTTGCTGACTTTGGTCACCGGTACAGCCGCGCTGTCCAGGGTATAACCCATCATCGGGCCGCCCTGAATCAGGGTGTGTAGCCGTTGTTCTTTTAGCCCGGCAAAGTGCAGCAGATGATGCACCGGTGTGCCGATCAGTGTCTCGACATTACCGGGACGCTCCAGCGCTGCACCGGTGAAAGTGGTGATGCGGGAGATTAATGGCTGGCCTTCAATAATAGCATCGTGAATGGCGACAAGAGTGCCGACGTTGTAGCAGAGAATGCCAATATCGACTGAACGGACATCGTTTGGTACCTCTTTGCCGGTCAATAGCCAGATCAGACGTTGAGCGTCGCCGGATGGGTATTTCATCGGGACCTGGTAAACGTCGATGTTATTTTTGTTGGCGCAGGCTTCGACCAAAGTGCGGATCGCTTCCGGTTTATTGTCTTCAATGCCGATCATCACCCGCTCCGGCTGGAGCATGTATTGCAGGATCTCGATACCGCTGACCAGCTGTGCGGCACGCTCCCGCATCAACATATCGTCGGCGGTAATATAAGGTTCACACTCCGCACCGTTGACCACCAGAGTGTGAATCTTGCTGGCCTGGCGTGAAGCCATTTTTACCGCCGCCGGAAAGCCTGCGCCGCCCAATCCTACAACCCCCGCGTCGTGTATGCGCTGAACCAGTTGCTCCGGTTCTATCTGGCGGTAGTCGATAACGGGAGCGCGTTCACACCACGCATCTTTGCCATCCGGCTCAAGGATCAAACACATCTCGGCAAGACCGGACCAGTGAGGCACCGGCCGCATCTCCAGAGCCGTAATAGTGCCAGAGGAGGGAGCATGAACCGGAGCGCTGACAAAATCAGAAGCGCGGGCCAGCATCTGCCCTTTAAGAACGGTATCCCCCACTTTTACCACCGGCTCTGCCGGCGTACCGGCGTGCTGATTGAGCGGCAAAATAAAGTGCTCTGGCAGTGGTGGTCGGGCAATCGGGGTCTGGGTGGACTGATGCTTGTTCTCTTCCGGGTGTACCCCTCCGGGGAAGTCGTACTCGGTCTCAAGGGGCAGGGCTTTCAGAGGGATAGTGTTCATGTCAGCTCCCCCTGTCTGTCGGTGGCAATCAATGGCAGTCCATTTTTTGAGTGCAAAGACGATGGCAGCGGCCATTGCCAGCTGCGGGTGGTGGTGGCGGTGGGAACCATATCGATGCAATCCACCGGGCAGGGCTCGACGCACAGGTCGCAGCCGGTGCACTCGTCGGCAATCACCGTGTGCATCTGTTTGGCAGCACCAAGAATGGCATCCACAGGGCAGGCCTGGATACATTTGGTACAACCGATACACTCATCTTCCCGGATAACGGCGACCATCGGTGGTTTCTCTGTGCCGTGTTCGCCATCAAGCGCAACCGGCTCCATATCGAGCAGAACCGCCAGGGCATTAATCGTGGCCTGACCACCAGGGGGGCATCTGTTAATCGCTTCACCGTTGGCGATCGCCTCCGCATAGGGACGGCAGCCGGGATGACCGCACTGGCCGCACTGGGTCTGGGGCAGCAGGTCATTGATCTGGTCAACAATCGGGTTACCTTCTACCCGGAACCGCTCGGAGGCGAAGCCGAGTATGGCACCAAAGATCAGTGCCAGGGTCATCAGTGTCAGAACCGCGTAAATAACGATCTCCATAGAGACAGTTTCCATCAATAAGTGTGCTCCTTATAGCTTGATCAGGCCGGTAAAGCCCATAAAGGCGAGGGACATCAACCCGGCAGTGATCATCCCGATAGAAGCACCACGGAAAGGGGCAGGGACATCGGCAGCGGCAATACGTTCGCGCATGGCAGCAAACAGCACCAGCACCAGCGAGAAGCCGGCAGCGGCCCCAAAGCCGTACAGGGCGGAATCGATGAATGAAGTATTCATCCGGTTACTGTTCAACAGCGCCACGCCCAGTACCGCACAGTTACTGGTAATGAGTGGCAAAAACACCCCCAGCACCCGGTAGAGCAGGGGGCTGGTCTTCTTTACCACCATCTCAGTGAACTGGACAACAACCGCAATAACCAGAATAAAGGTCAGGGTTTTCAGGAACTCAACCCCCAGCGGCACCAGAATGTATTGATAGGTGATATAGCTGCAGATTGAGGCCAGGGTCAGCACAAACGTGGTGGCGAGGGACATACCCACCGCCGTTTCCAGCCGGTTGGATACTCCCATAAACGGGCACAGGCCAAGAAACTGCACCAGTACAAAGTTGTTGACCAGAATAGCGCTGACCAGAATCAGGGATAGCTCGGTCATCATTTCCATAGTGTCATACCCATATCAGCTCTCCCCAAACGAAAAACAGGGGGGGGCGAAATTATAAGGGTTGCGGGTGATATTAACAGAACCAATTGCTTCTGCTGAGGACTCATTGCTGAGCAAGATGGCCTGTGCAAGTGAACGTTTGGGGAGTAGGTAGAGGCATCTCACTGGGTGAGATTGACTGTTCGCCAGTGAGTAGATTTGTAAGTGAACTGTAGCCGTAGTCACCGCCATCCTGAACTATCTGCTCGACTCCGTTCCTATCAGGAAGGGCAGTCCGACAGAGAATTGGTTTGCAAGCCGATGAAGGGTTGCCCAGAGCATAAGCACGTTTTGCCGCCGCCCGTTATCTGGAATAGTCATCTGGAATAGTCATCTGGAATAGTCATCTGGAATAGTCATCTGGGATAGTCATCTGGGATAGTCATCTGGGATA
>CAMRBW010000180.1 GCA_947040555.1 uncultured Oceanospirillales bacterium
GAGGCAGTTATGGCCGTCACTGTAGTTATTACCGTAGCCGTTACGTAGCCGTTACAGTAGTTTGACGAAGTGTGATGATTTGGCCTACGCGGATCTCTACAGGCTGGAGATCCAACCCATTGGAGACCTGAAAGCAGTTGTGGAGTCTCACTGAATCTCCCTATGGAGGAGCAATAATGATGACAAAACACGCAAAAAAAAGAATGCAGCAGCGCTCGATCAGCCCTGAGTCCCTCGATATCCTTGATGCTATGGGGATAGAAGATTTACAGAAGGGGGGCACCCATATTCAGCGCTTATCCAGAAAAGAGCTAGACCACATCATAAAAAAACTTAAGCGGGTTCAAAGAGATATTGATCAGCTGGCCAGGATGTACTGTGTAAGGACCGAACAGGGAGTCATCATAACGACGGGCTACCAATACAAAAAACTGAGAACCTTATCCTGATACTTTCTGTTTCGATAACCGCTGTCTCGACAATCGCTGTCTCGACAGCCCTTGTTTGGACAGAGGGACCACTCTAAATAGACTCTGACAGGGCAGATTTGCTAAATCCGCCCTGTCAGAGCCTCTTCGTAACGTATTAAATGTGACAAGCTTGTTATTCAGGTGCTACAGACGTGATGTAGAATAACCTCAACATTATCCAGCCGTTACGTGAGCAAAATTTTGATTCCAACAAAAAAAACATCCAGAGTACTGAATCGAATAGAGGTAAAAGAGCAGTCACTTGATCCTGACCTGCTTTACAAGGACAAACCCCTTTTGACCGCTCCCAACCGAAATCCCATAGAGTACATCTGTGGCGAGGAAGAGGAAGAGCAACAACTCCAGCTCCAATTTTATCAATTTGTCTATGGCAAGGAGTTAAAGAGTGCTGCCGGTTACTACATGAAACACCGGTTGGCAGGGGGGTATCTGAAAAAGAACTATTTCAAGAAATTACCCCCTCTTCAGCAGCTGACCTTCTCGTCGCACAGGCTTCGCCTTGGTGGCGAGATGTGCCGTGATGCACTGGATAATCCCAGGCAGCTCGCTCTGCATTTCCATGTCCGCTGTATCGTCAACTTTGCCGGCCAGTATCTGGGTAGACCAGGAATGACGCTGGTCGAACTGCTCTCCTACCATCAGAATGATGATTTCCGGAGTGTGGCCCGGGGTCTTCTGGATGAGTCCTCCGATATTGATCTGGAGCTGCTGAACTCCTGCTTTTTCGGCATTCTGGTCCATTGGGCCAGACAGGCCTATCAGCTGTTAATGGCTGACGAGCTGGCCTCCGGGAAAATGCAACGGTGCGCGGTGTTGTGCTGGCATGCTATTGCCTATCTTTACAACTCCCGGGCCCTGGTGTGGGCGGGCCGTCACTTCCCTCGTTCCGGTGAGATCGACTATTTCGAGACCATCACCTCCGCAGAGAGAGCGAACCCGGACTATGACGGTTTTTATGAGCAGGATCAGGACAGCCACCTTGAGGTTGTACTCAAAAACAGCAAGCCTTTAGAGGAAGAGTCCGAACAGCCCTCCTTCCATGATATTCCCCATTTTTTGCAGCAGACCTGCAATGCTCTGACAGAGAAGTGTTACACCGGGTCTGAGGCTGAGGCTGATGTTGATGCTGAGGGTGAACCGGCTCACGCCGCCCTTTGCAGCCAGCCGGGAGAGATTTTATCGGATCTCGACGCACTGTTTGGCAATACGCGCTACACCGATGCACTTCAGCAGTGGTCGGAGATGATGACGCCTGAAACCATCAATCACCAAAGAGGCGGCGTCACCCGAACCGTATTCACTCTGGTGCCGACGCTGCTGGCCAAAATGGGGCAATCCCTGAAGGCGACGGCGGATCAGTTTGAAGTCGCTAATATCAGCTTTCCGTTGCCGGAATATTTTTCGGCCGCGGCTCTGGATGCCATCGATTACAACCAGCTCTATCTGGTGGCCAGTGATATTTTGCCCCGTCTGCAGATGCGCAGCGAAGTGCTGGGGGGGATGGAAAAACAGATGGCCGAGCTCAGTCAGTTCGTCCGTAGTTATTGTGAATCCTACCAGTCGCCGGAATCGGGGCAGATCCCGCGCCCCTCAGTCCTGCGTACGATGGGGGCTCTCAGCCAGCAGGTCAGTGACCAGCTGGAGTCTTTTTCCCGCCAGTGGCCAGGGGCTGTTGAGCAGATACTGGCCGAACACCGGTTTGCGCTGGGGTTGACCGCTGAACACCAGGGCTCCCGGGAGACAAAAGTCCCCATCAATAAAAGCGAGTACGAAAAACAGCAGCTCGAGCTGACCACGCTCAGGGCCGGTATGGATGAGCTCAGAAGGTGTCGCGATGAAGATCGTAGCACTATTGTTGAACTGCGCCAGCAGCTCAATCAGGTGACCAGAGAGCGCAATACGATGCAGGATGTGTTCCGACCCCAGACCCGGGACATAGCCCCAAGCGCCATTATTTTTAAAGATGTGATCCAGCTGCTCAAACAAAAAGCGACCTGCGCAGAGATCCTCAAGTTGGCGGAAGATCTTTATGGTCATCGACTCTGTGTGCTCAATAGTGCCAGGGAATCCGTACAGGATCTGGGGCTGGAACATGCGGTCACCGTCGCCCGTCAGCTGCAGATTCTGGTTGATGATTACCTGCCAAGCATTCTGGCGGGTCAGCCCGACTCGGTGGCTCGAAAATGCTTTCCTACCAACGTCTACAGTGCCAAGGAGAGTGCAACGGTCGCGCACTCATCCAGCCTCTCTGCCGAGCGCACCTTCACTTATAAGAACGAGGAACACTATTTTGAGCAGCATCTCAAAGCGGGCAAAAACATTCGTATCCACTTCATTCTTGACCAAGTGGATGAGTGCGTGGTGATTGGTCATTGTGGTATGCATTTGAGTACCCAGATGACAGCCAATCAGTAACAGAGAGCCTTCTGCCAGGTAGGGACATAACCCCTACCTGGCAGATTTTTCACTGCGGAGAAGTAAAAGTACCATCAATCGTTATGATGCCTTTATACCAGGCAGTTATTGAGTAGGTTCCCGGGTTTTTGCTGACGAGTGTTGTACTTATTCGGCCCTCGGCATCTGTTACGAGTGAGAATAAGTTCGATTGATCGGGCGATGAGGTGAACTTCACATCCTTTGGTGCTGCGAGTGTAATCGTCGCTCTGGGCACAGGGTTAGCGAATGGATCCTTAAGAATGGCAGTGACGTTTATCTCATTGATGCCATCTGCCACAGCAGGGCCACTCACGCTTAACGAGGAGTGTTTATTCGCTATGCTGGCGGTGTTTGAATTTGCTGAAACATCAAACGCCAGAGTGGAGCTTTTCCCATTGCTTTTCTGAACGAAGGTGAGCGTATGAGAGCCGGCCTGTTGGGCTGAGGCTTTCACCTTTGCCTGACCATCCCTGTCGGTAGTCACTTCAACAGGGCTCTTGATGGCTCCTTTTGAAGAGGCCTTTTGTGAAGACACCCAAAGATCAACACTGGGATTATCCGCTGAGATGACAATGACCTGATCCGGCACCGGGTTGCCATAATCATCAATCAATCGGGCTATCGCTATACTCTCCTGCCCCGCCAGAGCGGAGCGATGAAGCGTCACAGAGGAGTAGCTATTAGTCAGACCCGCTGAACTGATGTCTGCGGTAAACTTGACGGAGGTCTGCCCTTCAATGACCGCTCCCGTTTTTTTATCTACATATCTGGCGGTCACCGTATAGGGTGCCGCTGTCGTGGCATGTATCCTGGTTTCTGCCTTGCCATCATTGCCGATAGTCGCACTGGCCGGTCTCGTCAGCGCATCAGACAGGAATTCAACAACGCCTTTTAGGGGGTTGTTGTTGGCATCCTGCACAGTCGCTACCACGGTCGCAGACTGACTAACCGGCAATACTTTCTGATCGGTGATCATGGTGATTTTGGCCGTGCTGACATCGGCGACAAAATGGACTTTCACCATATTCTGAACAGTGGTGCCATGACTGTCGCACCTGGCAGTGACTGTATAAGTTCCGGCTTTGGATGTTCTCACTCCGACGTTTAAATGACCCCTTTCATCAGTGCTGCCATACGGCTCGATGTGCAGAATGGGGTTATCCACCGAGAACGTAATATCCTGACGTGAAAGTGGCTTACCTCTAGTGTCGGTCAGCGCTGTGGTGATCGTTGCAGTATCCCGATTATTGGCGACAACCTCACCACAACGACTACTTACGGTGAGCTGTGCAGTGGTGACGAAATGCAGCTCCACATCCAGATAGCCATTATGGGATGCAGCCACCTTGTAAGTACCGGGCGTGGTGCTGGTGGCATCGACAATTATCTGACCATTCTCGTCGGTTACGGCACTACGAGGCGTGATGATTATGCCGGGATTAGCCCGGAAAACGATCTGTTCACCAACCGCTGGATTGCCATAGTCATCTTTCAAGGTCGCGGTGATCTCAATGGCTTCAGTGATCAATGCCAGACTCTTTTGAATAGAAAGAGTCGAATTGCCATTACTCATACTGGAGCTGCCATGAGAGGAACAGGGCTGTGGTTGTTGACATTCAGGTGGTTGTTGACATTCAGGTGTTGCTGGCTCATCCACAGGTGTTGCTGGCTCATCCACAGGTGTTGCTGGCTCGTCCACAGGTGTTGCTGGCTCGTCCACAGGTGTTG
>CAMRBW010000181.1 GCA_947040555.1 uncultured Oceanospirillales bacterium
GTTTTTGTATTTATTGTATGTTTTTTGTGGCAAAAGCTGAAATAGGCTCTGAATATACGACAATAGTCTTAGCCTTGCGCCATAATCTGCTGTTCGTTTAACAACTCATCAATTAGTAGTAAACCGTTAACGCTATAAAGGTTTTTCCTGAACTTTTCGCTGATCTGCTGTTCAAAAACAATGAGACACTTATTAACACTCGCATGATGCCTGCTGATAACTGAAGCAAAGTTGGTTTTTAATCAACAGGAAATAAGATGTAAAGGATGATAGGAGACGACTTTAGATGAATGCAAAACTCCCAAAAGACCATATCCTAACCATGGGTTTTTCACAGGACTCTGGTCAGTTACCGAAGAATAATATGCCACCTTCCCCCAAAGCCGGTTGGCTAAGTCGTACGGTATCGACCGTCAACAATGTGACTCGTAACATAGTCAGGGCAGCAGCAACCGTTCTGAAAAAGCTATTCCAATATGCTGTCCGTATCATCAAAGCGCCTTACCACTCTATTTATAAGCTTTATAAACTGTGGAAATCTGAACTGTTTTCGTTAAACTACCGCCCAACATTTATGCAAAAAGGCCCCACATGCAAGCTCACAGCATTAGCTATGGTTCATGAGTACTATCACCAAAATGGAAAAATTAAGTTCTTGCCTTTAAATAAAAAAAACAAGCCGGTTTCAGATCATGGTGACAAAAAACAAGAGAAACAATCTAGCTCCGTTAAATATGAGAACTCTTTTAGAGAAATTTCCAAAAAGTATGGCTCTGTTCAAGGAGAAATTACAAGTCCTGCTGTTCTTGAACAAGTAGCAGATGAGGCAGAACTCGACACTCAAACAATAAGGGTACAAGATTATAATACATACATGGAAAAGATAGTATCATCTATTCAGAAGGGAGACCCTGTCGTCATTTTCGTTCAAGTTGACAAAAAAGACTACGGCATTGGTGTACCAACGGATGATCAATGGACAGAGCATGCCGTGGTTGTTACCGGATTTGATTTAAAAAAACAGACATTAGAGATTGTTTCTCACGGGCGCGCCACTACACACTCGATGAAAGAAATCTGGGAAGCAGCTAAAAAAGTCACACAAACACGCAGTCAGGAATTTTTTTTCAAAACAACCGAGACCAAAAACGCTACTCTCGTAGATACATCTAAAAATCCAGTAAAACGGGCCCCCTTCAATAAATGGATTGAGCTCGACCAGATATATGACAAAACATCCTATAGGTTAGAAATTAATGACACAGTGTTTGGAAGCAGGAAAGATTTAGATAATTTGCCAACAGCAGACTACATACGCAAATCAAATCAGGGCAGATCAGAGGATGACCACTTTCATCAAACCTTGATGATCTTTACTCCAAAACAGCACACTATGAAAACAAGCCCTGAGGGAGTGGCTGTACAGAATTTACCCCTACCACCAACTAATGACTCACCATCCGCTGATTCCGGAGTGAGTGATGGTCTACGATCTATGACTACTCCCCTTAACGTAGTAGGGCAGGTAAGTGCTTAAAAATAGCTGGCAGAGACAGAACTACCCTCGCTGCAGCCCAGTACTTCCGGGGAATAAAATTCTGTAAACGCACATTTGCCAGCAGAAAATGAGCAGTTACCTTTGCGTCATACGTCGTGTATTTCACCTACCCTCTTTAGTTTCATCTCTTATATCAGCAGGCAATCATCCACAAGCAGACTCCTTGCTTAAAGGAGCGCTGTTATCGCTGTTATCGCTGTTATCGCTGTTATCGCTGTTATCGCTGTTATCAGAGTATTATGTCATTCTCTACGTTACAGATTCACAGGAAATAAGGTCCCATATAATGAGTGCTATCTATCCGGAAAATGCCAGCACGATTGGAAAAACACCGCTGGTCCGCATTCAACGACTTGCGTCTGGTAAGAATATTTTTGCAAAAATTGAGTCCCGTAATCCTGCTGGAAGTGTGAAGTGTCGTATAGGCGCAGGGATGGTCTGGGATGCAGAGAAGAGTGGGCGGCTTAAGACAGGCATGGAGCTGGTGGAGCCGACCAGTGGTAATACCGGTATCGCTCTGGCATTTGTTGCAGCGGCAAAGGGCATTCCCCTGACCCTGACCATGCCGACCTCCATGAGCCTTGAACGACGCAAATTGCTGAAAGTTCTTGGTGCCAAGCTGGAGCTGACCGACCCCGCCAGAGGCATGAATGGTGCTATTGCCCGGGCAGAAGAGATTGTTAGCAGTAACCCGGACAAGTATTTGTTGCTGCAGCAATTTGATAATCCGTCAAACCCAGCCATTCATGAACGGACAACAGGGCCTGAGATTTGGAACGATACAGACGGTGAGATCGATGTGCTGGTAGCGGGTGTGGGTACCGGTGGCACGATTACCGGCGTCTCCCGCTACATCAAAAAGACAAAAGGCAAAAGTATTATCAGCGTTGCTGTTGAGCCGAAAAACTCTCCTGTTATTACTCAGTTTTTGTCAGGTAAACCGATCGAGCCTGCTGCGCACATGATTCAGGGGATTGGTGCCGGGTTTGTTCCCAAAAACCTTGATCTTTCCATGGTGGACAGAGTAGAACTGGTCACCAACGAAGAGGCCATTGAAATGGCGCGCAAACTGGCTCGGGAAGAGGGTATTCTGTGTGGTATTTCCTGTGGTGCGGCTATGGCCGTTGCTATCAGGTTGTCATGTCTGCCTGAGTTTGAAGGCAAAAATATTGTCGTGGTCTTGCCAGACTCCGGTGAGCGGTATCTGTCCAGCCCTCTTTTTGACGGTCTGTTTACCGATCAGGAGATGATGCAGTAAACAATTAGAGTCGTTTATCTGCGTGTGTTTGCTGTTGTACTCATAAACCGTGAGGACAAATGTGGACTCAAGATTTTTAGGTGTTTGAATACGGGATGCTCAAGGGATCTCACCAGCAAAGTCGAATTGGCTATGCATGGTGAGTAACTCACTGGACTCTGGATGACGAATGCTCAGGTAGTAGGCATGAAGCTGTAGCCTCTCTGCGGCGTTGATCGATGTGTCTGTTCCGTAAAAACGACATCCCAGAATAGGATGCCCCATCGCTGCGCAGTGAATGCGTAATTGATGGGAGCGCCCCGTGACTGGCGTTAGCTTCAGCAGCGTTCGATGAGCGGCTTCATCACGTTTTACCACTGAATAGTGGGTGAGTGCAGATTTGCCCTGCTGGTAATCAACCATCTGTTTCGGGCGGTTGGGCCAGTCGCAGCGCATGGGCTGATCCATTGATCCTTCGTCGTTTAAAACCAGACCTTCCACCCACGCCATATACTCTTTATCAGCCAGACGATCCTGAAACTGGATACTGAAATGACGGTGGCTCTCCTTTCCCCGCGCCAGAACCATGATGCCTGAAGTATCCATATCGAGCCGATGCACGATCAGCGCATCGGGATAGTGCTGCTGTACACGGCTTATGACGCAGTCCCGATTTTCGGGCAGACGTCCGGGGACAGATAACAGGCCGGAGGGCTTGTTGATCAAAAGGCAATGGTCATCTGCATGCAGGATCTCGACCTGTTCTTTACAGGGCGGGGCGATAAAGGCCGCTGCTGTCTGTTGGTCTGTTCTGTCCATAGTGTTTAAACATTGAGAGTGGGAAGTTGGAGGCGGACAGTGGGGGCTTGGCAGCAAACAGTCAATAAAATTGTTGCGATTTGTTACTTCGTAGCCTGTAAAGCAGTCGCATTTCGGTGTGATTGCTTTTGCGGAAGACTAGGAACTTACAAGATCTTTAGATTTGCGTTTCATGCAATTCAGTTAGAATGAGAAATCACTGGTTTGCATATCCCCGCCTTTTTATATTGCCCCGCATTAAAAACCATAACAAAGAGGTTGTCGAAGTTGTGCTGTGTGGTTACACGTCAGTGGATCTTTGATAACCCTCAATGTCTTACTTACAACTGAAATTATTGGTACGGATTCCATACTGTATGACTACACACACTTCACGAATATTTAAAGTGTCTGCCTTGCTTGCAGCTATGTTACCAGTCATGCAGGCCAGCGCTGCTGGCTTTCAGGTGAGCGAACACAGCGCGGCCGGTCTTGGTCGTGCCTTTGCCGGTGAAGCGGCTATGGCTGACGATGCTTCCGTTGTTGCCCGTAACCCTGCCGGTATGAGTCTGATTGACCGTACCACCATCACTTTGGTTGGTAGCTATATTGTGCCTAATATTGAAGTTAAAAATGGCGGAAAACTCAGTGGCTCCAAGAGCGTAGCCAATGAGGCTTTTGTTCCTGCGGCCTATATAGTGATGCCTTACAACGACAAGTGGTCTTTTGGTTTTGGGGCTAACACTAACTTTGGTTTTGGTACCGATTATGGCACCAGCTCTGGTTTGACTATCCATGGTGATGAAAGTGAAATCGTTGCCATGAATTTCAATGGTAGTGTGGCTTATAAGTTTAATGATCGTTTCAGCTTTGGTTTTGGTCTGAATGCTGTTCATACTGAAGCCAAAATGAGCTCGTACGAGGGCAACATCAAGCTGTTGGAAGTTGAAGGCGACAACTGGGCGATTGGCTGGAATGCCGGCGTTTTGTTCCAGGCCACAGAGAGAACCCGTCTTGGTTTGAGCTACCGTGCCAAGGTGAAAAACACGCTTGAAGGCAA
>CAMRBW010000182.1 GCA_947040555.1 uncultured Oceanospirillales bacterium
ACTGATGGTAAATTCGCTTTTCCTCAGAGCTTGAGCAATAGAAGACACCGACCAACCTTCCGACCACAGCAGAACCGCTTTAATGCGGTCGCATTCTCGGGCATCCCGCGATTTTTTATGGCGAGATTCCAAGGCTATTTTTTGCTGAGGAGTCAGGGTGAATTTTGGCATAGCCGTAGACTGCTAAAAAAGTACGGAAGAATCAAGCATCTTCAATGGTCACGGGTATAGGTGCGTATTCCCTCTCTCCTGAAACACAACTCATCGCCATACTGCTTGTCATAGTCGCCGAGCAGGCTGAGGTGATTTGCAAGCTACAGGAGACCACCAAAGAACTTGAAAACCGACTCAACAAGAACAGCAGCAACAGTAGTAAACCACCATCAACGGATGGTTTTTCCAAGTCAAAAATATCCGGCTGCTTTAGAAGCAAAGCTGGAGCGGCATCGTTTGGTCGAATCCGTAGTTATATATCATCAGCAAGAAAACAGGGGCTGGGTGTTTTTAAGTCTTTGCTTATAGCTGTCGCGAATTACAATAATGTACCTTTGCTGAGTGCTGAATAGTCACGAACCATCGATCTGTATGGTCTGTAGAAGTTACTCACGTATCAAATGGTGGAAAACGCTGTACTAGTACTCCGTCACAAATTGATTGTCTGGTAGCGGATTGCTCAACGTCAGAACATATAGGGGAATATATGAATAGCTATCCGACAAGCAAATTGGAATGCAGTACTAGTCACAAAATGCAGTAGTTCCGAGATAGAGGACACCCATTAATTCAATGCCGTAATTATCGAGGAATCACACTACATGGAAAGTAACCACTATCAGCCTGCGTAATCTGCGTCCAGACAATTCAGATTACGTCCTGATTATCAATGATTTTGTAGATACGCTTGCCGTCGTCCGGTTTTTCCGATTGGATGGTCATCCACAATCATTTATTCGGGAGGATAGAGATCAGTGCATCTTAACGACAGCTGCAGCAAGCACTTTACCTACAGTGATCTGATTGAATGTGGTGAGACCTTCCACGGGTCAGGCATTGGTAACCTGCCTCAAGAACCCGAAAGCTGGCAGGCATTGTCGGTCTTGGCTAGCGAGATTCTTGATCCTGTCGTTGAGCATTTTGGCCCACTCCAACTGACCTACGGTTTCTGTTCACCAGAGCTTGCCAAAGCCAGAAGGCGATTTGCCAGAGTTCACCAAACAACGCCCTCCATCTATCCCCCGTCAGACCAGCATGCTGCCCATGAATACAATGATAAGGGGTTGCGCATTTGCACCCGTGGAGGTGCAGCCTGTGATTTTATCGTTCCTGATATATCATCTCTGAATATTGCGTTGTGGATCGGGAAGCATCTCCTTTTTGATCGTTTGTATTATTATGCGCCGGACAGACCAATCCATGTGAGTTATACCGAGGCTAGTGGATGTGGCGAGGTAACAGTGATGAAGCCAAAAATGACTGGGCGAGGATATATTCCAACAACTATGGCGGTGAGCCGATTTTTGGAGCGTTTTGCCGATGAATCATGAACAGTGGTCGGAGTCTGTTAAGCAGCTTGAGGTGGGTAAAGTCTTGCCAAGGGCGATCTACGTCCATCGGGCCGCACTGGAAGAGTCTGCGCCGAAGTTGGCCGGATTTGTTGAACAGCAGGCGACATTGGCCGGGTTAAATGGGGAGGACTGGAATATTGCACGCCTCCACAAGGACAGCTTTAAACTCACCCTGCTCAGCTATCCCACCTTTGTTGATGATGCTTACCCTGCGCTGCAACAAAGCATCGGTATTGATCTTGCCAATGGTAAGGCCAAAAGCACCGATTTCTCTAAGTCTCTGAATCCGCCCATACTGCACCGCAAAGAACATATGGTTCTCCCTTCCCATCCGGGTTACGACGATTTTTGTCAGATCACTAAAGAAGGGGAAGAGGTTGGACTGTACGAGAACACCCGTATTATTGGCTTTAAACAGGGCTGGGAAGCACTGATTCGAGAGAAAGGTTACGAGCTGGTAGATGGTCGTCTATTTCGTCAGGCTGCGCTGGCGCAAAACAAGGACAATACCCATAAGGTTGATCGCCACAAAACAGCCTTGAGTCGGGATGGATTCTCTGTGCCGATGAAGGCTTTGGCCAAATATGGCTATCTGGACGGAGACTACTCGATTTTTGATTACGGTTGTGGTCATGGGGATGATCTGGCAGAACTGGCTGCCCATGGTATTGTATCTTCAGGATGGGATCCCAACTGGCGGTCTGACGCTGACAAGGTAGAGAGCGATCTGGTTAACCTTGGTTATGTCATCAACGTGATAGAAGACCAGCAGGAGCGGGTAGAGGCTGTTCAGGGAGCCTGGCAGCTGGCCAATAAATTGCTGGTGGTCTCGGCCATGATTGCCAGTGAACGTCATATTAGCAAGTTCAAACCGTTCAGGGATGGGGTGTTGACCTCGAGAAATACTTTCCAGAAGTACTACAGCCAAAATGAGCTGCAGATATTTCTTGAACAGGTACTTGATGAAGAGCCTATCCCGGTAGCGCCCGGTCTCTTTTTTATCTTTAAGGATAAGGAAACCGAACAGCTCTATCTGGCCAACAGGCAACGTCGTCAGACTCGCTGGAAGCAGCTGGTTCATAAAAGTGTTCGGGTACCCAAACGGGAGCAGTTTCTTGAGGCCAATCGAGAGCTTCTTGAGAGCTTCTGGCAAAGAGTGCTTGAGCTTGGTCGTGTGCCATCGGCTGATGAGTTTAACGACAGCAACCAGCTGCAAAACATTATTGGGTCACCCAGGAAGGCATTTAACTTCCTGCGGGAGGAGTTTGATACCGGGCAACTGGAGCAGGCTGCCAAAGAACGCAGGGAGGACCTACTGGTCTACTTTGCTTTGCAGCAATTCAACAAGAAACGTATCTACAAACAGATGCCGGAGCGGTTGAAACGGGACATTAAGGCTTTCTTCGGGGATTACAAAACCGCCCAGACAGAGGCGAGAGAGCTGCTGTTTTCGTTGGCAAAGCCGGAGCTGATCTACAACGCCTGTGTGCAGGCTCACGATGAACTACCTGCCTCCCACTATCAGGAGAGCCACTCTCTTACTCTGCACAGTCAATTTATCAACGATCTGCCGTCTGCTCTGCGGGTTTATGTGGGGTGTGCTGCGCAGCTGTTTTCGGATACCGATGGTGTGGATCTGGTCAAGATTCATATTCGTTCGGGAAAACTGACGTTGATGGTGTACGACGGTTTCGAGACACAACCGATACCGATGCTCAGGGAGAGGGTGAAGATCAACCTGCGCACCCGTGATGTGGACTTTTTCGATTACGGCTACGGTAATTATCAGCCGCAGCCCCTGTATTGGAAATCCCGTCTGATTGATGAATCGTTTGCTGATTGCAGTAAGCAGAAGAGTTTTGATAAGCGTTTGATATCGCTTGAACTACCGGGGATGGAGGGGCATGGTCTTGGCCTTGAGGATTTTAAGGCTGTGTTGAGGCATGGGTTTGGGCTTGAGGTGCGAGGGTATCGGCTCTTTAAAATCTAGCGCTATCTGAGGGCGTAAAGAGTATATTGAGATTGTCAGGAGTAGACCCATGTTCCAAAAACAAGAAAGGATGAAAAAGCGTTGCGAAAAATAATAATGATATTTCGATGGTTGAAGGATTTCCCTCTTTTTAGGACCCGATCCACAGTTGCTCAGCAAAAGGCTGGCTTAGGCAAGAGTGTTCTGGTGCCTGTTGCCAAAGATGACAGCTTCTTGAACCATGGCTGTGTTCGTGCCAAAGGAGTTCAGATCGGTCCTAAAGGGGATGAGGTTTATGTTGCCACTCTTGAAGAGGCTCTTGAGGTGCTGGGGGCAGAGAGAGAGGTGGGAGAGCCGGTTAAATGGCGGCGTCCTAATGAACATGGGCATTTCGGAATAGTCGTAGCCGTTGGCTGGGAAGAACGACCTTATAAAGATGTGTTCGGGGTAGACGAACCTGTCGTGTAAGTGTGTTATGGGGAAGGTGTGCTCCAGAGCACACCTCAGGATCGTCATGGCTTAAACTGAAAGGTTCTGTATGTCCCAGATAACAGATCAAACGAATCGTATCATTGTGGTCTCTACGGTTAAATCATCACATCGTCATCAAATCTCCCGTCACGAATCTGGCCGTTTCCTCTGGTGTGGATTCAACTTTTACCTTGACTGCTTTGACAGCTTTGACA
This sequence comes from uncultured Oceanospirillales bacterium, assembly GCA_947040555.1. GTDB lineage: Bacteria > Pseudomonadota > Gammaproteobacteria > Pseudomonadales > Endozoicomonadaceae > Sansalvadorimonas. The sequence goes on from CAMRBW010000182.1 coordinate 4,221, forward strand.
GCTTTGACAGCTTTGACAGCTTTGACAGCCGCTCTGATTTCCTTCACCGGAGATTTTTCAGTGACATCGTCCAGGGCAATGTTGTGTGCCTGACAGAGTTTGATGAGTGATTTGCCGTCTAATTTGTCGATCAGTGCAGCGGTCAATACTGTAAAGATGGCTGGGAGTTCTGGGTGATGTACTGGCTCACTCTGTACTGTTGTTCTCTGTTCTTCTCTTTCTCGTAGCAGAATAGCTTTTTCTGCTTTCTCCTGCTCAAGTTGCAGGTTGAGACGTTTAATTTCGTCTTTGAGACATTGCTGTGCCTGCTGGAGGCTGGTGCTCAGTTCATCCTTTTCTCTGGCCCAGTCAGT
>CAMRBW010000183.1 GCA_947040555.1 uncultured Oceanospirillales bacterium
GTACTGCTGCGCGAAACCCGCACTGTCGAGTTTGAAGGCCGAAAAGTGGAGTACAGCAGCTTTTCGGAAATGGAACGACGACTGGCGGCTATTGAGCAAGAGCTGGCCAAGCAGAACAAACGCCCACGGCAGTATGGCATTGTCTCTTCCCGAGGTATCTGATGGGCTGGCGGCAGAGGATCGCCGGTTTTTTCCGCAGAAAACCGGTGAATCGATCCTACACGGCAGCAGGTCATGGTCGTCGGGCCGTTAGTTGGCGAGCGCCGGGGACGGGACCGACCTCGGGGCTGACCGGTGATCTTGGCACCCTTATCAACCGAAGCCGGGCAGCGCTGCGTAATGATCCCTGGGCATCGGCGGGTATCAGCAAACTGGTAGCGAATATTGTCGGTACCGGCATCAAGCCCAAGAGCGAGGCGGTTGACGACAGTTTTCGTAAGGAGCTCCAGCAGTTGTTTCTGGACTGGACCGATGAGTCCGATGCGGATGGAGTGTTGGATTTTTATGGGCAGCAGTCGTTGGCCGCTCGGGCAATGCTTGAAGCAGGTGAGTGCTTTATTCGCCTTCGTCCCAGAAGGCCGGAAGATGGGTTAAGCGTTCCCCTGCAAATCCAGATTCTGGAAGCGGAGTTTGTACCCTGGGGCTACAACGATCAGCTGGCGAACGGCCATACTATTCGGGCAGGGATTGAGTTTAACAAGATCGGGCAGCGGGTTGCCTACTGGATGCACAAAAGCCATCCGGTGGAACAGTTCTCCATTGAGACTGCAGACCTTCATCGTGTACCGGCCTCAGAAGTGCTCCATCTATATGAGCCGTTGCGACCAGGGCAGTTACGTGGACAACCTGTGCTTTCCAGTGTCCTGCTCAGAATGTTTCATCTGGACAAGTTTGACGACGCCACCCTGCTACGCCAAGAGATCGCCAACCTGTTCACCGGCTTTATCACCAAGCCCCATCCGGAACAGGAGCAGGTAGATCCTCTGACCGGACGTCCTATTCAAACTCACTTTGACGGCACGCCAATGGTGGCCATGGAGCCGGGGACTTTGCAGGAACTGGCTCCCGGTGAAGAGGTCGAGTTTAACGCGCCACCGGGGTCTGCGACCGGTTATTCCGATTTTATGCGCCAGCAGTTGATGGCCTCGGCTGCCGGTATGGGACTGCCTTTTGAGCTGCTCTCCGGGGACATGAAAGGCGTCAGTGACCGGGCATTGCGGGTGGTGCTGAATGAATTCCGCCGTCGTATCCAGCAGCTTCAACATAACCAGATGGTCTTCCAGTTTTGTCGTCCAATCTGGAACCGGTGGCTGGATCTGGCGGTGCTTTCCGGTGCCATTGATGCCCCCAACTACGCCAAACAGAGAGTCAAATACCGGCGAGTAAAGTGGATCCCCCACGGTTGGGCCTATATCCATCCTGTGCAGGATATGCAGGCGCAGAGTCTGGCCGTTCGCAATGGTTTTAAGTCCCGTTCGGAAGTGGTGTCAGAGCAGGGCTACGACAGTGAGCAGATCGACGATGAGATAGCCGCTGATAATCGCCGTGCCGATCATCTTGATCTTCAATACGACAGTGACGTACGTCCCTTCACACAAGAATCCACGCAAGGAAAAGGTGCAGATGAGCAAAAAGAGCAATAAGCCCTGGTTCAGCCTTAAAAATCAGACTGACAAACCGGCAGAACTGCTGATCTACGATGTGATCGGAGACTGGCAAGGACTCTCTGCCAAAGAACTTGTCAATGATCTCAAAGCCATCACCGTCTCTGAGATCACGGTGCGTATCAACAGTCCCGGTGGCTCGGTCTTCGATGGTATTGCTATCTACAACGCCCTGCGTTATCACCCGGCCAATGTCCATGTGCGTATTGAAGGACTGGCCGCCAGCATTGCCAGTGTGATCGCCATGGCCGGAGATGCTATCACCATGGCGGAGAACTCGCTGATGATGATTCATAACCCTTTCGGTTGGGTTGGCGGTGAAGCGGAGGACATGCGACGGACGGCGGATATGTTGGATAAAGCTACCGACTCTATTGCTCTCGCTTATGCAGGTAAATCTGGCCATTCAGTCGATGACATCACTCCGATGATGGCCGATGAGACCTGGATGACTGCTGCAGAGGCCAAAGAACATGGTTTTATAGATAAGGTCGACAAACCGGTACAGCTGGCCGCCAGCCTTGATGTGGAAGGGTTTCAAAATGTGCCGAAGGATCTGTTACCACAGGCACCGGTTTCTTCCCCTCCGCTGCCGAATGTTCTGGGTAACGCCCCCGAGCCGTCCAATTCTGCATTGGCAATCGTTCAGATGTGCAATCAGGCCGGTTATCCGGAACAAGCCGAGCTGATGCTAAAAACCAATGCCTCAGTTGAGGAAGTACGACAAAGGCTGGCTGATTGCGACACTATCAAAAACCTTTGTGCGGCTGCTCGCTCGGACAAGACCGCCGAGTACATCCAATCAGGAAAATCGGTAGAGACTGTCCGTACCGAGCTGTTTGAGGTACTGGTCGCTCAACAGCAACCGATCAACAACAGCCTTTCTCCCCAACAACAGCAGACACCGTCCGAACATTCGCAGTCACAACAGACAGTACGCCTTGATGTGCAGGCGCTCTACCAGAAACGCAATCACAACAATCAATAAGGAAACCCCATGGCCATACTGACTGAATCCGTGCACACCGGAGAGTTTCTGGTGTCTGAAGCCAACAATACTCTCAGTCGCGAGCAGGTAAAACTGGGACCATCTCAGGAACTACTCTCGGGTACTGTGCTTGGTCAAATCACAGGGCACGATATCACGATGCCTCATCTGAATGGTGAAATCGGTACCTACGTGCCACTCAGCCTGGTCGGTATGAATGGTGTCCAGATAGCAGCGGGTATTCTCTACAACAACACGACCACCGGCAACGATGGCGGAGAGGCGGTCATTATTGCTCGGAATGCAGAGGTTGATCAGCACCTGTTAATTTGGCCTTCTGAGATTACCGAGGAGAAGCAAGAGGATGCCATCAACAAGCTGGCAGAGTTAGGAATTATCCTGCGCTGATAGCTTCCTGCCACTGTCTTCCAATCTCTAATAAAGCAAGGAAACCACGGATGAATCTTCTGGATATCTTCAGTCAGGATGCCTTTAGCATGGGTACTCTGACCGCCACTATTAACAATGCACCTCACAAGCCAGGGCGTATCGGAGAGCTGGGATTGTTCACCGACGCAGGCATTAATACCACGACTCTGAGTGTTGAGGCGAAAGACGGCACCTTGCAGCTATTGCCTACCCGTGAGCGCGGTGCACCAGCGACTCAGGCGCGGGCCACCAGGCGTAACCTTCGGGATTTTCGTGTGACCCATATTCCCCATGACAGCACTATTTTGGCCGATGAGGTGCAGAACGTGCGGGCGTTCGGCTCCAATTCCGCCCTGGAAGGGATTCAGGCGGTGGTTAACCAGCGGCTGACGGATATTCGTGCCAACCACGAAGTCACCCTGGAGCATCTGCGGCTGGGGGCAATTAAAGGGCTGATCCTCGATGCGGACGGCAGTGTCATCTATGACCTCTTTCATGAGTTTGGGGTGCAACAGCAGGTCCATGACTTTGCATTCACAGACGACAATCTGGATGTAAGGGATGCTTGTGTAAAGATACGTCGCCAAGTGGATGAGGCCTTGGGTGTGACGATGTACTCCCATCTCCATGCTTTCTGCGGAGCCGAGTTCTACGACGCTCTGATCGGGCATCCTTATGTGAAGGAGTCTTACCAGCGCTACCAGGCCGGAGCCATGCTGCGCAATGATTTTCGGGATGGTTTCCACTACTGCAATACTCTGTGGGAGGAGTATCTCGGACAGGTGGAGGGAGTGCCGTTTATCGAACCGGATGAAGCCTATGTGATCCCTGTCGGCTCCAACATCTTCCGCACCTGGTTTGGTCCAGCGGACTTTGTTGAGACCGCCAACCAGATCGGTCTGCCACTCTACGCCAAACAGCGTCCGCTGGAGTTTGATAAGGGTATTCAGCTCCATACCCAGTCCAATCCATTGCCGCTGTGCCTGAAACCTCGTGCGGTTATCAAATGCACTCTGTCGTAAAGGAGAGAATCATGGATGACGCGATTGCCGATCTGGATCGGGAGGTGATGAAAGCCTTTGGTCGGGTCTATATCCTGACCCGTAGCGATGGCAGTACCGCTGATATCGTAGGTGTGCTCTCCCGGGAGGTGCAACCTGCTGGGGTCTTTGAAGCGGTACAATCCCAAACCACGTTTACTGCTGCCAGTGATTTTCCCTTGCAGCGCAACGACCGGGTCAGTACCGCACTGGAGAGCTGGAGGATCGATCGCAAATTGAAAGACGATGGTCATCTGGTCCAGTGGAGTCTCCATGCAGATTGATATCGATCTGGATACCCGGCTGCGGGATCTGATTGCTGACTTTGACCGTGCTCCAGCCAAGACCAATACCGCTATACGTCGTGCTATGAAAAAACTG
>CAMRBW010000184.1 GCA_947040555.1 uncultured Oceanospirillales bacterium
AAGCTCTTTGAATTCCTGAAAACCTGGTGTATTTGCTTGCTTACTCATTATAAAACCCCTTCTAATTTGGTCAATTGTTAGTTACTTGTGCTAATCATTTGAGGTTCACAGCTTAAATAACTCGAACACGCCCTATAAGTGAACCTGAAAATAAAATTAATGTATCTAGCTATTAAGGTAGATTTTTGTGGTAGAAGTTCACAACACTGAGGCAAGAATTACTAACAAAGATATATTTTCAATAAACAAGACGGGATAGAATAAAATCTATAAGCGAATATGAGAGCATTGCATGCCAAATAGCCATATTTGGCATGGCAGGTGGACTGTGGCAGATAGCCTGACGCTTATGTTAGTGGTGTTGTTTTTTTAACGACAACGGTTAATCATGGATACTTTTTCACGTACCCGAGTTCAAAACTATTCAGTTCTGGGTGAATTGATCTGACACAAACAGACCTTGTATTAATCCCATGATTAACGCATGTCATATTTCAGCATGAATTGTCAGGGTGACAAACAAGACCGTTAACAAAAAACATTTTGTTATTCAGATCTGGTTTGCAATAGAGGGAGTGTTCAAGGAAACCATGACAATCCAGTTTGACGCACTCCTGCCCAAATGGAACTACACCGCTATCCCACAAACAGCGTGAAATAGGGAACTTGTTATCGGGCTATTCCTAAGTAGTACATAGTACAGCTAACCATAAAAAAGCCCGAAGTCTTACGACCACGGGCTTTTTATTAGCTCAGCAGGAAGAATCAGTCCACCAATTCCCGACGACCAGCAAAGGCGTGCATCAATGTACCGCCATCAATATATTCCAGCTCACCGCCCAGTGGCACGCCATGGGCAATACGTGAAATCCTGATGCCAAGTTTACGCAAACTGGCCGCTATGTAATGGGCTGTTGCCTCCCCTTCCACAGTCGGATTGGTGGCTAGAATAACCTCCTGAACGTCATCGCACTCGATCTGGGCAAACAGCTGATCAACACCGATCTCTTCCGGCCCGACACCATCGATAGGCGACAAGTGACCCATAAGAACAAAGTAGTGTCCCTTAAAGCCACCCGCCTGCTCAATAGCCATCACATCCGCCGGAGTCTCTACCACACAGACCAACCCGCCATCACGCTGGGGATCTGAGCAGATATCACAGATATCTTTCTCGGTCAGGGTGCGGCAGCGTTGACAGTGACCAACGCCCTCAGCCGCCAGTTGCAGTGCCTCGGAGAGTTTGCGTGCACCCTCCCGGTCTCTTTCCAGCAAATGCAACACCATGCGTTGGGCAGACTTGGGACCGACTCCCGGCAGACACTGCAAAGAGTCCATAAGCTGGACAATCAAAGGGCTGAATGACATTGGTCGGTAACCTCCGTGTGACCCAGACTATAGACTCGGATTTCAAACAATAAAATGCATCAGAACGGCATTTTGAAACCTGCGGGCAGACCCATACCACCGGTCAGATCAGCCATGCGCGCCTGTTGATTTTTTTCAACCTTACGAACAGCGTCATTCATTGCGGCTGCGATCAGGTCTTCCAGGATTTCTTTGTCGTCTTCCATCAGGGAAGGATCAATTGTTACACGACGAACATCGTGACGACCCGTCATGGTCACTTTTACCAGACCGGCACCGGACTCACCCGTCACCTCTGCATTGGCAAGTTCTTCCTGCATTTTCTGCATCTGTTCTTGCATTTTCTGGGCCTGTTTCATCAGACCACCCATGTCGCCCATACCACCTTTCAGCATAAATACCTCACCATTGTAATCGCTTAAATAACATTGAAGAATATATGAGCACTAACCCACAGGTTCAATAGTATGTTCCTGAATTCTACCCGAGAAAGCGGTCACAATGGCCTGAACCCGGTCATCATTGACAAAACTTTCCTTAGCAGCAGCCAATCTTTCCAGACGACGACGTTCACGCCAGGCCGCCGGAGTCTCACTTTGAATAGTACCTGGCTCCACTTGCAGGGAAATTCCGGTACCAAAATATTTGCCGAGAGCCGTCTGAATACGCTGCCGATGGGTATCGTTGTAGAGCGTATCATGGGCACCATCCAGACGCAGAACCAGCTCAGTTCCGGATACGGCGGCAATTTCACAGTGAGAGATGATAGCACCAGTGACACCGCCAACCTGCAGAGCCTGACTCACAGGAATCCAGTGCTCAGGGGCAAACTCCGCCAAAGGGATTTTCTGAATATCCATTGCAATGTCGACAGGAGCATCAATGACAACCGGCTGCGGTTCAACCTGTCGTTCAACCTGTCGTTCAACCTGTCGTTCAACCTGTCGTTCAATCTGTTGTTCAACCTGCCGTTCAATAATCACTGCCGTCTGTTTTGGTTCAGACACAGGAACAACCGGGAGCACCTGAACGACCGGCAGCGGCTCGGCGATAACAGCTGGTGCCACGCTGGCATCAGTGGACGATGGATCGTTATACGTTAGCTGGTCATAAACCATCCCATCATAGGATGAGCCATCGTAAGCCGATAGTGGCGGCCCATCCACTGGCCAGGGGGGGGGATCATTATCCTGCTGAGCGACAGGTACGGGCTCAAAAACTCGGGAAGAAGGCGCAGGTTCCTGCGGATTCGAGCCAGAGTCCGCAGGTTCCACTCTCTGTGCAGGCTGTGCAAGCTGTGCAGGCTGTGCAAGCTGTGCAGGCTGTGCAGGCTGTGCAGGCTGTGCTGACTGTGGCTGTACTGGTGCTGACTGTACTGGCGCTGGTGCAGGAACCGTTGACTCAAGGGCAGTCTGTTCTACGGATTGCTGGTCCGGCGATTGCTGCACCCGCGATTGTTCCTGCGCAGGTTGCGGTGCAGGCTCCGGTTCACCCGCAGGGGTATTCTGAACTTCACGCGCAGAAGCCGCCGTGCCGCCAGGCAAAGGTTGCACGGGCATTGCCGGTACACCATCGGGTCTGAACGCCAGCATGCGCAGCAGCACCATCTCGAACCCGGAGCGAGGATCAGGAGCCAGCGGCAGATCTCGGCGACCAATCAGTCCGGTCTGATAAAATAGCTGAATATCCTCGGCCGTTATGCTTCCAGCCAGCGCCAGAATGCGCTCCCGATCACCTTGACTATTATCCACAACATCAGGCACAACCTGAGCCAGAGCAACACGGTGCAGGGCAGAGAGTATATCCGCCAGCACCTCAACATAATCCGGACCATGCTCCGCCAGTTCCGTCACCGCACGCAGCACTGTGCCCGCTTCACCAGAGACCAGCGCACCGAGAACCTTGTAGACCTGATCCTGATCTATCGTACCCAGCATGGCGGTCACACCCTGACTGGTCAGGCCATCACCACAGTAGGCAATAGCCTGATCGGTCAGACTCAAAGCATCGCGCATACTGCCATCAGCGGCCCGGCCGAGCTGCCAGAGTGCCGGCATTTCAAAGGGAACTTTTTCGGCTTTCAGAACATTCTGCAGATGTTCAACCACTTTCTCCGGCCGCATGTTCTTGAGGCTGAACTGCAGGCAACGTGACAGAACGGTGATCGGTAGCTTATGCGGATCGGTCGTTGCCAGCAGGAATTTAATGTGGGGAGGCGGCTCTTCCAGAGTTTTCAACAGCGCGTTGAAACTGTGAGTACTGAGCATGTGCACCTCATCGATAAGGTACACCTTGAAGCGTCCCCGTGTCGGTGCATACTGAACGTTATCCAGCAGCTCCTTGGTATCTTCGAGACGGGTTCGACTGGCAGCATCGACCTCAATCAGATCAACAAAACGACCTTCATCGATCTCCTTGCAGGACGAGCACTGACCACAGGGTTCGGAGGTGATGCCGGTTTCGCAGTTGAGGCATTTGGCCAGAATCCGGGCAATGGTGGTCTTGCCGACCCCGCGGGTTCCGGTAAAAAGATAGGCATGGTGGAGCCTGTTCTGATCGAGGGCATTCACCAGCGCCTGCAAAACATGAACCTGCCCCACCAGCTCTTTAAAGTTCCGGGGGCGCCATTTCCGCGCAAGCACCTGATAACTCATAGGTTATTTGCCACCATTCCGTTCACTGCTCAAAGACGAAAAACACGATCCTATGCTAACCGAGTTGGTGTATTGATGCACGAAGGAAACACGGCAGACAGATCACAAGCAGCCGCCAGTAGAGTAGAGCAGATAGCGCAAAATTACACTTATTCGCCGAAACTTAACACGCTCTGGATCCAGGCATTAGCGGTATGGTGTGGGGTTCATGAAAACAATCCAGCCGGAACAGGTGATGTTTTAATGTAATCCTGCAATTCCCCAAAAAATTTATCTTAACCCGATATGCCAAGGTGTATCGGTCACTGTCAGATTACGTCTGTATTACAGGTCAAAAGCGTTCACCCGCAGCTGTAAGATAGTGACGCATGGGAGAGATACACCAAACCGAGCGCAAGATGACAGTCAGCAGGAAGTCATAGAGTAGGAATTGAGAGTAGGAATTGAGAGTAGGAATTGAGAGTAGGAATTGAGA
>CAMRBW010000185.1 GCA_947040555.1 uncultured Oceanospirillales bacterium
TGGTTCTTTGGAGAGTGGTTCTTTGGAGAGTGGTTCTTTGGAGAGTGGTTCTTTGGAGAGTGGTTCTCTGACTCGCGCTGCCGAGCCTCTGCGAATGATTCGTCCGCGTCAGACCGGGCTGGAGTACTATCCTGATTCTGATGGTCAGCAGCTGTTTATTCGCACCAATGATAAAGGTATTAACTACCGATTGGTGACCGCCAGCATCGACAATCCCGATCAATGGCAGGAGCTGAGACCCCATCAAGAACAGGTCACGCTGGAAGATTATGAGCTATTTCCCGGCAAGCTGGTGCTGTTTGAACGGGAATCCGGGCTGATGCAGGTGCGCATTTTTGATTTGGCAGAACAGACCCTGCTGACACTGGATTTTCCCGATGAGGCCTGGTCTGTCGGCGGCTGTGATAATGCCGAATTTGAGGCCGGTTTTCTGCGGCTGGAGTATGAATCCCTGAACCGTCCGCCCTCGGTGTTTGATGTCTCTCTGGAGAGCGGCGAGATGACTTTGCGCCGTCAGCAGGAGATTTTGGGTGGATTCGCCCCCGATCTTTATCAGACTCGCCGCATTATGGTACCGAGCCATGATGGTATCAAAGTTCCGGTGAGTCTGGTTGGTCTGAAAACGAGTTTTATCCATCCTGCGCCACTGCTGCTCTATGGTTACGGCTCCTATGGTGCCAGTGAAGATCCCTATTTTTCCGGTGGCCGAATCAACCTGCTGGATCGGGGTATGATTTTTGCCATCGCCCATGTCCGTGGCGGTGCAGATCTCGGGGAGAGCTGGTATCGGGAGGGTCGCATGCTGAACAAGAAGAACAGTTTTGAGGATTTTGTCGCCTGTGCCCGCCATCTGATCGATACCGATGTTACTGCGGCTGACCGATTGGTAATTTCTGGTGGCAGTGCGGGTGGTCTGCTGATGGGAGCTGCACTGAATAGGGCGCCGGAGCTGTTTGCCGGCGCGGTGCTGGATGTACCGTTTGTCGATGTACTCAACACCATGCTCAATCCTGATCTGCCGCTCACAGTTACCGAGTATGATGAGTGGGGTGATCCCGCTGACGCCGAGGTATACGACTACATCAAGAGTTATTCGCCCATCGATAATATCGGTGCACAACACTATCCCCCACAGTTGGTGTTGGCGGGTCTTGAGGATCGCAGGGTGCAGTATTGGGAGCCAGCCAAATGGGTCGCCAGGATGCGGGCGATGAAAACCGATAACAATCCAGTTTTCCTGAAGACCCATATGGGGGCAGGGCATTTTGGTGCATCCGGGCGCTACGACGCCATGAAAGAAGCCGCTTTTGAACAGGCCTTTATTTTGTCTGTCGCTGGGGTTGCCGGTGTTGGCAAGGCCTGCAAACAGCCATAAGCGGGAAATGCCGGTAATTATGGACATCCACCTAAGGAGGCAAACTCACTCTGCGAGGTGAACCATAACCGCCAGCAAGAGGCGCGGAATGAGCCGAGAACAGATGCGGCAGACCGTTTTTGAGTAATACGCGTCCGAAATTGCAGTGGGCGTATGTGAACACAGCTTCTATTCTCGTACTTGGCTGATCTATCCAGCAGGTTTGGGATGTTGAATGCGAAATATAGATGCTTGGGCACTGCTCTGGATGCTTGGCCTTTGGCTGGGCTATACCTTCTTTGCTAACCATCAGGCGCGTACCCAGACCTGTTTGGCGTCGGTGTTACTGCTCTATCGCAAACAGTGGATGTTAAGGCTGTTGAAGCGGGAGAATCGTATTGCCGATGCCAGCCTGTTGGATCAACTGCGTAGCAGTGCCAGCTTTTTTGCCTCAACGAGCATGCTGGTCATTGCCGGTCTGGTGACCTGCATGACCTCTTCGGATGAAGGGTTGATTATTCTTTCCTATCTCCCCCTGGCAACAACAAATACCCACGAACTATGGGAATACAAGATGCTGGTGATGGCAGCCATCTTTATTTACGCTTTTTTTGAGTTCAGTTGGTCACTGCGCCTTTATAACTACGTCGCCGTGGTGATTGGCAGTGCTCCACTGGTTGAGGAAATCGGTGACTGTCAGGCCCGTACAGAGACTTTTTCAGAAACTTCCGCGAAAATAATCTCAATGGCGGCCAAACACTTCAATTACGGGCTGCGGGCGTACTATTTTAGTTTGGCGACCTTGTCCTGGTTTGTCTCGGTATGGTGCTATCTGTTGCTGGTAACGGGTATTGTGATTTTACTCTACCACCGGGAGTTCCATTCCAAAGCGCTGAAAATCCTCTCCTATAGTCGTATGAATTACCCAAAGCAGAATTAATCCGATTTTCAGGTATCGGAACATTTGTTACTTGAAATTGTTTCCAACAATCCCCATCTCTCAAATAACACATTTTTGAGACTGCTCGACTGTGGTCGGGCAACCTATTTATCGAGGACGGGTTGATTTATGACGACTAACGAAGCCACTTCAAAAGACGGTATCCACAAAGAGACAATGGGGTTTCAGACCGAGGTGAAGCAGCTGCTGCACCTGATGATTCACTCGCTCTACTCTCATCCTGAAATCTTCCTGCGGGAGCTGGTTTCCAACGCCAGCGATGCATCGGATAAACTGCGCTATGCCGCGCTGAGCGATAGTGCCCTACTGGGCACCGATCCCCATCTGGAAATCCGCATCAGCTTTGATGAGAAGAACCGCACCATCACCATCGTCGATAATGGTATCGGTATGAACCGTGATGATGTGATCGCCAATCTGGGAACCATCGCCAAATCGGGCACCGCTGAGTTTGTTAAGCACATGACCGGCGACGAGAAAAAAGACTCCCAGCTGATCGGCAAGTTCGGTGTGGGCTTCTACTCCGCCTTTATCGTGGCAGACAAAGTCCGCGTTGAGACCCTGAAAGCCGGTGAAACTGAAGCGGTGGCGTGGGAATCCGATGGTTCTGGCGAATTTACTATCGGGGCAGCGGAAAAGACCGGTCGTGGTACTTGCATCACTCTGTTCCTGAAAGATGAACACACCAAGTTCGCCAGCGACTGGGAATTGCGCTCCATTATCCGCAAGTACTCCGACCATATCTCCATTCCTATTCTGATGCTGAAGCCGGAGATGCCTGCCCGCGAGGAAGAAGAACAGCAGGAAGAGAAAGCGCCTGAGTGGGAGACGGTCAATACCGCCAAGGCGATGTGGACCCGCAGCCGCAGCGATATCTCCGACGACGAATACAAAGAGTTCTACCACCACATCGGCCACGACTACGCCGATCCGCTGAAGTGGAGCCACAACGCCGTAGAAGGCAAACTGGAGTACACCAGCCTGCTGTACATCCCGGCCAAAGCGCCGCTTGACCTCTACAACCGTGAGATGGACCGTGGCCTGAAGCTGTTTGTTCAGCGCGTCTTTATTATGGATAAGGCGGAAGAGTTCCTGCCTCTCTACCTGCGCTTTATCAAAGGTGTTCTGGATACTAACGATCTCTCCCTGAATGTTTCCCGTGAGATTCTGCAGAAAGATCCCCAGGTCGATAGCATGCGTACCGCGCTGACCAAGCGGGTACTGGATATGCTGGCCAAACTGGCCAAAAACGAGCCAGAAGCTTACCAGTCATTCTGGAAAGAGTTTGGTCAGGTGCTGAAGGAAGGTCCGGGTGAAGATTTTGTCAACCGCGAAAAAGTGGCCAAGCTACTGCGCTTCTCCAGCACAGAAGAAGCTAAGGAAGAACAGACCGTCGCTCTGGAAGGCTACATCAGCCGCATGAAGGAAGGGCAGGACAAAATCTACTACATCACTGCCGAAAGCTTCAATGCCGCCAAGAGCTCGCCCCATCTGGAGGTATTCCGCAAGAAGGGCATCGAGGTGCTGCTGATGTGTGACCGCATCGACGAGTGGCTGATGGCGCATCTGAATGCGTTCGATGGTAAGTCGTTCGAAGATATCGGTCGTGGTGATCTTGATCTGGGCAAGCTGGATTCCGAAGAGGACAAGAAAGCTCTGGAAGAGGTTGAGAAGAAGAGCGAAGATCTGGTCAAGCGGATTCAGGACGTACTGGCGGAGCAGGTGGAATCGGTGCGGGTCACCCACCGTCTGACCGACTCCCCAGCCTGTCTGGTGGTCGGTGCCAACGATATGGGCGCCCAGATGCGTCGAATCATGGAAGCGGCCGGTCAGGCGGTGCCTGAGTCCAAGCCGATCTTTGAGATCAACCCTGAGCATCCACTGATCGGCCGTCTGGATAGTGAAACGGACGAAGACCGTTTTGCTGAGCTGAGCAAGGTTCTGCTGGATCAGGCTCATCTGGCCGAGGGTGGTCAGCTGACCGACCCTGGCGCATATGTACAGCGCCTGAACAAGTTGCTGCTGGAACTGTCCGGTCACTGATTACCCATCTGACCGGCTATAACAAGCGCCATATTCCTTAGGGATATGGCGTTTTTTATTGGCACCATGCCAATGGAAAAGCAGACTAGACGCTCCGGACGAGGAT
>CAMRBW010000186.1 GCA_947040555.1 uncultured Oceanospirillales bacterium
AGTATTTCTACTCCCTGGCAGGGTAATTGTCTCTGGGAAGCGTTGACTTTTCATTTACTCCGGATTTTGCAACAGAACCCAACCGGCCTGCATCGAGGGGGAACCAGTGGAGAACCTGTCTATCGTGCCGTCCAATATCAAGCTGGCGGTTTCGGCAGAGAACTTGGCGGCCCGGATCCACCGGGAGAAAGTGCTGGCCAACGCTCTGGCAAAAGCGGCGGGTAACTACGACTACTGCCTGATCGACTGCCCCCCCACCCTGGGCGTGCTGGCGGTAAACGGCATCTTCGCCGCCGATCGGTTTTTGATCCCGGTCACCTATGGCCGTTACGCCCTCGATGGTGTCGCCGATCTGTTCGCCATCATCAGCACGGTGCGGGAGACCGAGACCTTTGCCTACACCATCATCCGCAACGGCTACGACAGCCGTACCACCACGACCAATGAGTTTATTGAAGAGCAGTTGGCACCCTACACGGCCAATGTCGCAAAAACCCGCATCCGCAAGACCGAGTCCATCAACCAGGCTGCGATCAATGGCGAGCCGGTGTTTACCTTTGATCCCCGCAGCAACGGCACGGCGGACTTTGAAGCACTGACCCGGGAAATTATGGAACTGCAGGATTAACGACAATGATGGCGACCAAGAGCACTCCTACCAAGAGCACCACAAAGAGTACAGGCAAAAAGAAACTGGTCAAAGGCAGCAGCAAACTGAACCAGCCACAGCCGGTGACCAAACCCACGGGCGTAGTACCGGAGAATAAGGGGTCTGCCCTGCCAAAAAGCTTCCGGCTAACCGGGGATGATATTGCCAACCTGAAGCAGATTACCGAAGCCGTTAATGGCGTAAGTCGTTCCAAAATTTCGGAGACAAAGGTGATCAAAGCCCTGCTGCAACTGGGCACGAAACTGCCACCGGAGAAGGTTTTGAAGGCGTTAAAAGAGATATTTTAAGAGCTACAAAGTTAACTACAAAATGCACTATATATAGAGATACTTTTGCAGTGTGTTTTGTATATTATTTTGTAGTGCACTATGTAGCTCATATCCCCGGCACTACACCTCCAGATCAAGCACTTCATACCGGGTCATCTGCTCCTCAAACCACTCCCCAGGAACATCCTTGTAAGCAGTGATAAACACACCGCTTGTATGGCAGCAACAGTGGATGCTCAAGAGATAACCCCCGTCTTTTGACGGCGGCAGGAAAAACAGACAAACATTTCCCAAATGATAACCGTCGACATTGGCCTTTATATCAGTGTTGCGAACATAAGTACCTGCCATGCTAACACCGTTGTTGACCACATTGCGGGCAGCCAGCAGACGTTGAAACGCAGGAGGTACGATATTCACTGTTAGCTCGCTGATGATATTGGGCTTCTGCCCATAAACTTCCACAGTATCGAATACGAGGCTGGTAAAAACGTCCTTCCTGGCGACCCGTTTATTTTTCTCCTGATCCATCCTGTATTCCATTCTGATGTGTAAATCATGACTGTAAGTGATGGACAGAAAGCGTCAAGACTTTCATCTTACCTCACGTCGCTCACTACACTTCTGGTTTGATTTTCACAAGGGTCGAGTGCTGTTTCATGCGCATAGCAAGGCACAGAAAAATCAGTTTTTGTCGTCTAACTCACTTTTTGACCGAACACTCGCACCAAATACATTCGATCACTGATCAACCACGGCCAGGACTTAACTTAAATTTGAGGGTTTCTGTCTTGACAGTGGGGTCCACCATAGCTCTCAGCCTCCAGCTCTTTGATCTTTTTAGCCTGGGCGTGCTCTCTTTGGTGGCCCGTCACCTACTGCCAGATATGAAAAAACCCGGTCAATGCCGGGTCAGGTGAAAGTGTAATTACTGTAATTACGTTTCCGCAGTGGATTCCTTTTTGCTTGTTGCCCGTTTGCTGACTGACTTCTCCGCCTGCTGCCCCCTGAGCGTTTCCACCTCCTTCTCCAGGCCGCCAACCTGCTTTATCAGTAAACGGTGTTCAGCGTCCAGTGCCGACAATTTACCGGTTAACGTGCTGGCCTCCTTCTCTGATGATTTTGCGTTAGCCTCAGCCGTTGCAGCGTCACGAATCAGGGTGGTGTTTTTGTCTGCAAGGCTGGCGGCTTCCTGCTTCAACTGCTCCACTAGCTTCTCCAGTCTTGACAGTTCCTCTTCTGCTTCTTTTGTGTACCCGTCCCGCTCCTGGGCGAACTGCTCCCTCATAACTAACACCTGTTCAGAGTGCAGCCGTTCAGCCTCGCTCCAGACCGCATTGAATGAACTCCGAAAAACCTCCCTTACAGCATCGGGAAGAGCCACAGATTCCACAGATTGTTTTTGATTGCGCCACTTTTTCAGGTGCCCGCTAATAGTACTGAATGATCCGCCGCCCAGATCATCACGAATGCCGGTTATGGTCGGCTCCTTCCCCTGTGCCGTCAGCTTGTCCGCTGCCTCAAAAACCATCTCTCTGGTGATACGTGCCATTTCGTTTTTTGTCTCCGTTGTTTGTTTCTGGCAAACCGTAATTACTGTAATACATATACCATATTACTATAATTACAGCCGGTTATGTTCAACCGCAGCAGAAACGCAGGGAGATTTTAGTGACAGCAGGCAATGAAACCACAATGACTATCAGGATTCCGGCTGAATTGTTAGCTCAGTTCCTGTGAGACAATCAGGACCGTACTGACAGTACCGGTAACAACGAAGAACGCAGGGGAGAAGAAAAAAGGAGGCTTCAATGGGACTTGGAACCACCCACTGACCCCACGAAACCGAAAGGTGAATTGTCAGACACAGACCCTGATCCTTGTACCCGCTCTGGCACTCTCCGTACGGGAGGGGGGCGCGTATAACCCATTGTCTTAGCCACATCACAAAGATTTTTATTCTGAAGCAGCCTCCCCCTTGGTATTAAAAACTTTATCTTTTCAGGGGTGTTATTGCTCAGGTGCTTATGGAGAATCTCTCTCCCCGAGTGAAGAAAGGCTATAAAGTTTTCCAGTGTATTCATTGCATATTCTGAAAATTCTTTCGGCCTTTCCGATCTGCATCTGTGCCGGAGACTCCGAAATATATTTCCGGAGTAACCCCCAGCATAAGAATCTGGCTCTTTCTCTAACCATTCGACCATTTTTCTTTTAGGTCCACCATTGATGCTTGGTAATGCCCGAATCAATCCAGATTTTTTTTGCCATATTTCTTCCTGCTCAAAGAAGCTTGTTATTACGAATGCCTTAAGATTTTGTTCGTTTTGTTCATTTTCTCCGTAGAACTCTTTCACCGTTTTGCTGTATTCATTTTTGAACGCGCCTTCTCCACCCCAGTCTGAAAGTTTATAACCTGCGACCACAATGAGTATTTTTTGAATCTCTTTGATAAATTTGGCCAATTCGTTATCGAGTTCATCAACATTCGATGCTTCTCCTGTGCAGGAAAGACATGCAAAAACCAGAACAACACACACAAATAACTTAGACATAGCAATCAGCCCCGGAAAAAAATGGCTGGGTGACAGCGTAGACCACAAGTGAGGTAGCGGCTCTAACAGGCGCAGGGTTGGCCGGAAGGTGGAAAAGTAATCGGCAAAACAGAGATGTGAAACCCCCAGCCAAAATAACAAAACAAAGACAATATATTTCAAGGTCTGCCCACCGGCGCTGATAACGGGACAGCTAAGGAAAGCAGAAAATTGTCGATGGCTATAAAAGCTCCTGAGAGACGCTCTGACACCTTCCGGATAAGACCCTAAAACAGACAGCGCAAAATGAGCGAAAAGCCCTAAGAATGGCTATGAGATGCTCTCAGAGCGATTCCTGAAGATCGCTTACGAAAAAATCGGGAAAAAGAAAAAAAGCGAACCTTCCCTGTAGTGCATACCTGAAATACCGAAGAACCGGCATGATCCAGTGAGATCTGTGCCCATCCCCTGCACCCAGTCTACAGAGGGACGCTGGCCGCTAGGCTTCCGGCTCCGTTCAGTCCAGTTGCGCTTGAGGCGCAACTTCCCTCACTGCGCTCGGACCTTGCATGTAGTGAATGGATTGTTGTCCCGAGGCAAAGATGAAAATCTGGAAGGCTGTAGGCTACGCCATTAGTAATACGGGACAACATGACACCTTTTTCTCTAGGCCTTGGTATCACTGGCTTCCAGACCGCTACCACTAGATCTTGTGTTTTGAAATTTCGGAGCCGCGGGGCATCTGCAACACCATATCTTGTGTTTTTTAACTGAAAAACCCCAAAAGAAGATTTGCTAACGCAAATCCGGAAAGCTGTAGGCTACGCCATTAGTAATACGGGACAACATGACACCTTTTTCTCTAGGC
>CAMRBW010000187.1 GCA_947040555.1 uncultured Oceanospirillales bacterium
TGCCCTGGAATATCCAGCCTGCATAGTCAATGTGGGGAGGAATTACCGCTTACAAAACACAAGGCTACAACCTTGAGCACAACTACCGTCATGGCAAGCAACATCTGGCCACAAATTTGGCTTGCCTGACGTTCACCGCCTTCCTTGTCGATCAGGTAGAACAACTCGCCTGTACGATCTTCCAAAAGGCGCTGGAGAAGAAAAAATCAAAAAAGGCACTTTGGTATTCGATAAGGAGCTTGTTTGACTGGTTCCTGATCGACACATGGGATGATCTGTTAACAGTAGTAGCGAGGGGGAGATGCCTTAGCGTGAAGCATCTGACGACTGACTCTACGTAAAAATGGTCAGCGGCCTTGTGTTTTCAGTGTTTGGTGTGTTGTTTTTAAGGGTGTGAAGAACCTCTACTGCGGTGGAGATGGGGTTCTTCATCCGAAATATGGTCGCTCCAGCTGCACAAAAAAACATGACCTGCGACGTTTAATTGGCGGGAATTGCTGGCAGAAAGCGGATACCGGGCAATAAGCTGGAACGAGCCGCTCGGAACTGGATTGAGAAACAGTACTGACTCCTATGGACAAACGAACAATAGTATTCAGAGTCTGACGCATCTGTTCATAGGCATCAGGAGCCTGTTCAATAGAAAATCGCCGTTTATTATCCGGCGTTGGAAGATGGTGTTTTTTGGGGATGGGGCTGGGTGAACCATTGCACTTATTGCCTGAATCCAGCAAAAACCCATAATGACAACTCCCACAGGAAGGGCTATTCAGCGATGAATAGCCCCCTCCGATTTCAGCAACCGATCAGCTGACTCTGGCAATAATCGCCTCGGCCGCTTTCTGGTAACTCTCTACCCTGTCAAAGTTCATGTAGCGGTAAATCTCGGCAGACATGCTGTCGAGATTTTTAGCGTAGTCCATGTATTCGGTAGCGGTTGGGATTTTGCCAAGGACAGCGCCAATTGCGGCCAGCTCTGCAGAACAGAGATAAACATTGGCACCATCGCCCAGACGGTTGGGGAAGTTGCGGGTCGAGGTGGAGAGTACCGTTGCGCCCGGTTCCACCCGCGCCTGATTACCCATGCACAGGGAACAGCCGGGGATCTCTGTGCGTACCCCCGCATTTTCGTAGATGGTGTAGTAACCCTCTTCCTCAAGGAGCTCTTTGTCCATCTTGGTGGGCGGGCTGATCCAGAGTCTGGTTTTTAGTGGCTCGTTGTGCTGCTCAAGATGCTGGTCGAGCAGTTTTCCGGCGGCCCGGAAGTGGCCGATATTGGTCATGCAGGAGCCGATAAAGACTTCGTCGATTTTGTCGCCGGCCACATCAGACAGTGTTCGTGCATCGTCCGGATCGTTAGGGGCACAGAGAATGGGCTCTTTGATCTCAGTCAGGTCGATATCGATCACCGAGGCGTATTCAGCATCGGCATCAGCCCGCATCAGCTTTGGATCCGCCAGCCACTCTTCCATCTTTTTCGCGCGGCGTTCCAGAGTGCGGGGATCACCGTAGCTCTCACTGATCATCCAGCGCAGCATGGTGATATTGGAGTTAAGGTACTCGGTGACGGACTGCTCGGAAAGGGTGATGGTACAACCGGCAGCGGAGCGTTCGGCGGAGGCATCGGAGAGCTCAAATGCCTGCTCAACGGTCAGGGATTCCAGACCTTCAATCTCCAATATCCGGCCAGAGAAGATATTCTTTTTGCCGGCCTTCTCAACAGTCAGCAGCCCCTGTTTGATAGCGTACAGGGGAATGGCATGCACCAGATCCCGCAGGGTGATACCAGGCTGCATCGCGCCCTTGAACCGTACCAGTACCGATTCGGGCATATCCAGCGGCATCACACCGGTCGCGGCGGCGAAGGCGACCAGACCGGAGCCGGCCGGAAAGGAGATACCCATCGGGAAGCGGGTGTGGGAGTCGGCGCCGGTACCGACGGTATCGGGCAGCAGCATACGGTTCAGCCAGCTATGGATAATGCCGTCGCCGGGCCGCAGGGCGACACCGCCACGGTTCATAATGAAAGCGGGCAGGGTGTGCTGCATCTCTACGTCGATGGGTTTAGGGTAGGCGGCCGTGTGACAGAAAGACTGCATCACCAGATCGGACGAGAAGCCCAGACAGGCGAGGTCTTTCAGCTCGTCGCGGGTCATCGGGCCGGTGGTATCCTGGGAGCCGACCGTGGTCATTTTCGGCTCACAA
Source organism: uncultured Oceanospirillales bacterium (assembly GCA_947040555.1). GTDB lineage: Bacteria > Pseudomonadota > Gammaproteobacteria > Pseudomonadales > Endozoicomonadaceae > Sansalvadorimonas. The sequence continues at coordinate 2,206 of CAMRBW010000187.1, forward strand.
TATTGACCGGGGCGAACACCTTCTACGCCACAGGCCTTGCCGACCATTTTTTGGCCGAGGGTGAAACCACAGGTGGAGTCTTTTGGTACAACGGGACGACGAAAGACGTCTGATGGCGGCAGGTTAAGGGATTCGCGGGCCTTGTCGGTCAGACCGCGCCCGATAATCAGATTTATACGACCACCGGCTTGTACCTCATCGAGGATGACTGCGGATTTATAGGTGAACTCGGAGATCAGCTCACCGCACTCGTTCAATATTTTGCCGTCGTAGGGGCGAATGGTAATGATGTCGCCCATGTTCATTTGGCTGACCGGGGCTTCAAAGACCAGCGCTCCGGAATCTTCCATGGTGTTGAAGAAGATGGGGGCAATCTTGCCGCCGATACAGACGCCACCGGCACGTTTATTGGGGACACCGGGTATATCTTCACCGAAGAACCAGAGCACCGAGTTGGTGGCGGATTTACGGGAGGAGCCGGTGCCGATGACGTCGCCGACAAAAGCGACCGGCAGGCATTTGGCCTTGATCTTCTTGATCAGCTCCATCGGGCCGATAACGCCGGCTTTATCAGGAAGCAGACCGTCCCTTGGCATTTTGTAGGCGGCGCGGGCGTGCAAAGGGATATCGGGGCGGGACCAGGCATCGGGTGCCGGGGAGAGATCGTCGGTGTTGGTCTCACCGGCCACTTTGAATACCACCATCTGGATGCACTCAGCAACCGGCGGACGACGGGTAAACCACTCGGCATCGGCCCAGCTCTGTATAACGGCCTGTGCATTCACATTACCGGCGCGGGCTCTCTCTTCCACATCGTGAAAGGCATCAAACATCAGCAGGGTGTGTTTCAGTTCGGCCGCCGCCAGCTCGCCCAGCTCAGGGTCGTCCAGCCGTTCCAGCAGTGGGGGAATGTTGTAGCCTCCGAGCATATTGCCCAGCAGGGTAATGGCTTTCTCTTTGGTAATTAGCGGTGAAGAGGCTTCATCGTCGAGAATGGCGGCAAGGAATCCAGCCTTGACATAGGCTGCCTCATCGACACCGGGAGGGATGCGGTTTTCCAGCAAGTTGAGCAGGCACGCTTCGTTACCTAAGGGGGGTATTTTCAGAAGTTCAACTAAGTCCGTGGCCTGTTCAGCGTTGAGAGGCTGTGGGGGGACACCATCCGCGGCACGTTCTTCGACGTGTTTTCGATAGGCTTCTAGCATGAAATTACCCTCATTGAACAACTACCCGCCGTAAGGAATTGCCTGATCCAGTCTCACAGCGTATCCATGCCGTATTTTTGCGTTTTTATAGTGAAGTCATGTGATTGGTCTACGCGGCAATCCCGTTTGCGGCAGGGTCATGTTACTGAATTTATTTTGTTATCTTCGGTCAGACAGCCATGAGCAGGAAATGCGGCCAACCCAAAATAATAGAAACAGGAGGGGCTGCATTTCCATGGTGAAGTGTACCGAATGATGAGCGTTAAGTTAAGTGTGGAGACCAAACGTAATGCAGTCTCCCTGTATGGGTGATGCCCCTCACCAATTTACTGGCCTGTGGCAGCTCCGTGTATCGTATCACCAACAGCCCCGGCGAACGAATCAAGCAGCTGAGTTGCTAACCACCAGAACATATTTTGATGGATAGAGTCCGACGGATGTTTCGGTGATGCTTGATCGGGCTGACTGTTGCGGATAGCTGTCAGTTCGCCAGGGGAAACCGGCTTCTGAAGATGGTCGGTCAGCACTGTTATTTTGGGTAGCTCCGCATGGGGGGGCGCGCTATGCCAGTCCATAAAGATAATCCCTTGATGATTGTCGGTAATGGTGCCATAGCTATCCGTTACGGTACTGATATCAGGCGTTATTGGCAGCGGTGGCAGCGGTGGCAGCGGGCTGTGCGTGAACCGATCAGTCATAGCAAGAGTTGCTATGTAATTAGGGATAGCTCTAATAATTTCGTGGGAGAGAGGGTTCAAAATAAGCGAGGTGGAATTGTGGTTATTTGGGGTTTTTGTTGTCCACCAGTTCGCATTACCCCTGTCGTTTGAATATTCGCCGAGAACAACTCTTTTTGTTGGCTGAAGGCTTTTTATTGGCTGAAGGCTTTTTATTGGCTGAAGGCTTTTTATTGGCTGAAG
>CAMRBW010000188.1 GCA_947040555.1 uncultured Oceanospirillales bacterium
CAAGAGACAGAGCAAGGTGACAGCGAAGAGCCGCTATTGATCGTGCTGGATGCCACTTGGCGCAAATCCCGAAAAATGCTCTATCTTTTTCCTGAACTGGCCTCTCTTCCCCGCACCGCCTTGCCGGAGGAGATGGTCTCTAACTACCGGTTGCGTAAGGTGCCGGGTGATGGTTATCTTTCTACCGTTGAAGCCGTGGTTGCCGTGTTGGCAGAAACGGGGCATGCACCGGACGCCTGCCGCCAGATGCTTGATGCCTTTGACAAGATGATCAATGCCCAGATTTCCGCCATGGGTGGGCATGTCTGGCGGGCGAACTATGTTCAGACGGCGTCGTAGCTATGCGCCATTGTATTTCCTTATGGCCATGGCGACGTGCATCGTCAGGCGGGCTGTTGTTTCAACGGTCAAAACAGATGGATGATACGCCCTAACGGAATATTTAGTAACAAACCGCCAACAGTCGCTGACGATCTGGGCAGGAAGTCGTGGTAGCATGCAGTAACCATGCAGGCGCAATAATGTGGAGGCGTACAGACGATGGAAGTACAAATAAGAATTGAAAAACTTCTGACAGAAGCGTTTGAACCGACGGTTCTGGATGTGAGAAATGAAAGTAACATGCACCATGTTCCAAAGGGGTCGGAGACCCATTTCAAAGTTGTTATTGTCAGCGAGTCATTTGCAGAAATGATGCCGGTGAAGCGTCATCAGCAGGTCTATCAGGTGATGGCCGACGAGTTGCAGGGGGCTGTTCATGCTCTGGCTCTGCATACTTATACCGTTGGGGAGTGGGAGCAACTGGACGGCAGGGTGACACCGAGTCCGAACTGTAAGGGTTGATAGCCTATTCTTGTCTGTCTGTGCAGATCAGGTAGTGTTTGGTGCTGTTTGGTACAGGCCACGGCCATTTGTAACACTGAGCATCCTGACTGAGCTCCGCTTTCCGGGCGGGATCGATCATGCTTTCCGGATGGATATCTGTAGCGGGGTAGAGTGTTTTGGTGTTAGCGCTGATGAAGACACTATCAATACTCTCAATGATTTCGTCGAGATTGTTAATGCTTTGTCTGTTGGTCAGAGGGGATAGAACGCTGTTCAGTAGCGCCTGCAGCCGGATCAATGCTGGCGTCGTCAGCCCGTTATGGCGATCATCGGAAATGGCGTTTTGCACCATGGTTCTGATGGTGGTCAGCTCCTTGTTGAGTGGTTCACGCAGCAGTGCCAGACGGATCTCTGGCAGATAGCTTCGCATTAGCTGAATGAGCTCCAGAGTCTCTTTGGTTATGACGAGCGCTTCCCGCAGCTGGATATGACCCCTTTGATCCATGGTACCGATGAGTGAGGAAAACTTGTCTACCAACCGATAAGCATAGATATCCACTTGGGAATGGCTATCCGGCCCGCTATTTCTCAGTAGCCCTTCACTGTCGAGTGCATTGAGTAAAATTTTGTTACGGTATTGCTCGATGTTATAATCTTGCAGGGTCTTGATCGGCGTATCAGTGCTTTTAAAATGCCCCTTGACGGCTTGAATAAATTGCTCACGGTGGCGGGTCGTGCTCCTATATTGTCCGAAATATTGTCCGAAATGGTAATGACCGTCTTGGTTACGGAAAGGCTCCGAGCATACGGCACCACTCAGCAGGCACGTTGCCAATAAAAAGGAACGGATGCGCTGTCTCGCACAGGCGTTTGGATATAACAAGAGTTCCATAATTGGTCTTCCAGTTTATAAGATGTCCACTAAAGACCATTCGAGACTGAACAGGTTCCCGAAAATAGTCACGCCACCCGCAAGTATTTCCTGCTCATGGCTGTTTGTAACGCAGAATATGTTTGTACTGTATAGTAAAAAGCCCCGGTATCTGCCGGGGCTTTTCGTTGTAACACCTCCGAAGGGTGTTATTTTCCACTGTTATCCTGCGGCTGGGCATCCTGAAGGTAGCGTCCCAGAAACAGGAACTGTACGATCGTGAACACCAGTGTCAGCCCCAGGTTGCCAAAGACTTTGAAATCGATCCAAAAGTCACCCGGAATCATAAAGGCTGCCACCCAGTTTGCTCCGCCAAGCGCGACAAAAAAGATAACCCAGCAGAGATTGAGCTTGGTCCAGACCGGTTGTGGCAAGGTCATGGCGTGGGAGAGCATACGCTGGATCAGCGGTTTGCTACCGATAAACTGGCTGCCCAGGAAAACAATGCCAAATACCCAATTCACCAGTGGGGCTTTCCATTTCAGGAAGGTTTCATCCCGGAATATAACGGTCATGCCCCCTAGGATGAGAACCGCAGCGATGGTGAAAATCTGGTTCTTTTCGAGGGATCTCTGGCGATACCAGAGCAGTCCGTAAACGATTACGGTCGTGGCGATCAGGATCGCCGTAGCGCTGATTGTTCCTCCCAGTTCGAAGTTCTGGCCAAAAAGGGAGACCTCTCGCGGATCCATTTTGGCGACCACGAAAAAGATAATTAATGGAAGAAAATCAATAAGTTGTTTCATGCAGTCAACCAGATAATCAGCGACAATCGAGAAAGGCATTCGAGGATTTGTAATCTACAATAGCCGCCAGAATGTTAGTTTGTAATATCCTTATCTCTTGGGATATTACCCTGTAAAATCGTGTGACCCAGAAAGTGGACTCTTTGTAGGTCATAAGCTGAACAGTGTATAGGCTGTCCCGCCGGGGATAAAGGATAGACATGTCACAGAAAGTAGACTTTCATTGCCATAGCACCGCATCGGATGGTGTACTTTCCCCCAGACAGATACTGGAACGAGCCATAGCGCAGGGGGTGGAATACCTTGCCTTGACCGATCACGACACGGTCGCCGGTGTGGTCTGGCTGGAACAGCAGGGGCTACTGAAAACGCATGAGCATGAGATAAAGATGATCTTCGGCAGTGAGCTCTCCTGCCTTTGGGGTACCCTTGAGATTCACGTTGTTGCACTGGGATTAAATCTGAATAACCCGGATGTTCAGGATTTTCTTGATCGTCAGGGTGAGGCCCGCTGGCAGCGTTGTGAGCGTATTGCCAAAAAGGTCGCCCAGAGATTGCCCGGTCACTCCTGGGAAGACTTCCTGAATGGTGCGATAGCACAGGCCGGTCATGCCCAGCAGAAGGCTGATCCTGAATTTGTGCTGTCGGGCCGGGAGCTGCAGATTGGTCGTCCACATATGGCGAGCTGGATGGTGCAGGAGGGGATAGTCTCTGATCGCAATACCGCTTTCGATAAGTATTTGGGCGCAAAACGGATTGGTAATGCCCGTCAGCACTGGCCGTCCTTGAAGGAAGTGGTGGCGGCTGTACGCCGCTGGGGGGCGGTGCCGGTACTGGCCCATCCGGGTCGTTACCGAATGACGGGAATGAAATTGCAGGAGCTGATCCGGGACTTTGCCGCATCAGGCGGACAGGCCATGGAGGTGGTCGGCTGTCAGCAGCCGTGGGGAGAGCGGGATACCATGGCAAAATATTGTGAGAAGTTCGATCTGTATGCCTCTCTCGGCAGTGATTTTCATGGGCCGTGGTCCCCATTCGTCGAATTGGGACGTCTGGGTGGGGCTCCGGAAAACTGCCGGTCGGTTGTGGAGATACTGCCCCTTTAGCGACAATGTAACTATTCAGCACCCCAGCAAAGGAGCACCGCTATAGTTTTCAACAGCCATAAGGATGAAGTCGAGTATGCTTTGGCTTTGTTTTTTTACTGATGAGATAAAGCTGTGGATTCGGGCAAAGTAAGATGCCCCTTCCTTGCTTCTGAAACAACCAGAGATTTTTGCCTTGAGCTTGCCCATCCGGACATCACGCTCACTGCTGTTGTTATCAAACGGCACCCTTAAATTACATTGATACCGTCTGGCCAATGGCGTACAGAGGCAAGATGGGCGATAGCGGGCTGTGTGGAATTCATCCAATCAGACAGGTTGTATCTGGGGATGAAGTTATTTTGACCCTTTCTGATTTGCCGGATTTTACGTGCATGCTTTATTGTGCCTTGTCAGGCTGCTCTTATTTGAGAAGCCCTGCTGGCAGAGCGCGCACTGATAGGGCTTCTCGTTGGTGTGGATGCGGATGTGTACTGTCAGGTTACCCTTCAGTGTGAAGTACTTCTTGCAGTGCTTGCACTGATAGGGTTTCTCTTTGGTGTGGATGCGGATGTGTACTGTCAGGCTACCCTTCTGTGTGAAGCGCATCTCGCAGTGCTCGCACTGATAGGGTTTCTC
>CAMRBW010000189.1 GCA_947040555.1 uncultured Oceanospirillales bacterium
ACATCAGTGGAGTGATGCTGACCGCATCTCTTTGGGTATGACCTGGGACTATACCGAAAAGCTGACCTTCCGTGCCGGTATCGCCAAAGACGAAAGCCCAGTTGCAAGCCATTACCGCACTGTCCGTATCCCTGATGCGGATCGTATGTGGTACACCTTTGGTGCAGGCTACAAGCTGAACGACAACAGCAGTGTTGACTTTGCTTATGGCTACATAAAAGGCGACGATGCTGATATTTACGAGCGGAAAGCCACCCCAGTGGCTAAAATCAGCCACTCCTCCGCCCATGTCTTCAGCGCCCAGTACAACTATCGTTTCTAATAGTGTGTGAAATCGAGCCAGCCATTGCCGGCTCGATTGTGTGGTGAAGACCAGGCCCGTCTATCCGTTCAGGATAGGCGGGCTTTGTCGTATTTACGCTTTCCCCTATCATGGCCGGTTAAAGGAGAGTGTAATGAAACCTGACAACCTGCGCCGTTTTGATCTTAACCTACTGGTCACGCTCCATGTATTGCTGGAGGAGTGCAGTGTCAGTCGTGCGGCTGAGCGACTCTGCCTAAGCCAATCCGCCATCAGTCGCTCTCTCGGCAGACTGCGGCATCTGTTTGATGATGAGCTGTTTATCCGTCGCCCTCACGGTCTGCAGCCAACCGCTCGGGCGTTGCAGTTACAGGCGGAGCTTTCCGATGTTCTGGGCATGGTCGGACGGGTGGTGGCCGCTCCGGAATTTGATCCTTTACGGTGCGCTAAACACTTTACTATCAGCGTAATGGAACATCTTTCCATGCAGATAATGCCTCGTCTTCTTATGCGTCTGCGCAAGGAGGCGCCACAGGTCAAGATCAGTGTTCACTCCTGGTCCGACCGAAGTCTGGCAGATATGTCCATGGGCAAGCTGGATTTGAGTATCAATATTATTCCCTTGAACAGGGCTGATCTGCACCATCAGATTATTACCCCCGTGACGGCTTCGGTACTGATGTCCCGCAACCATCCCTATGCCAGCCTTGAAAAACTGACGCCTACCCAGTTTGTTGCTTACCCCCATGTGGGTTTGGCCATTGCCGAATACGCGGAGAAGCTTTTTGCCCGACAGGTCGATATGCTGCTGGCCAATCGGGACGTTATGTTGACCACCTCTGACCCCCACCTGGCCTGTGAGGTGGTCAGCCAGACCGATGCGATGATGATTGGTACGTTGTCGTTGGGTTCTGCGCTGATGGATCGCTACGGATTGACGGCGGTGGCGGTACCGGATGAGCTGCTGCCGCTGCACTCCCATTATCAGATGACATGGCATCGGCTTGTGCATCGGGATCCGGCTCATATCTGGTTTCGCAATCTGATGCTGGACGAGTGTCAGAAGCTGTTGGAACAAGAAGTTTTGATCTGAAGCCGTAAAAATTACTAACCATCTCGTTAGTGCAGTGAAAAGCGACTTTTTTGATAATCTCGAACACAATAATACAAGTCCTTCTAATGATGAGGGGCTTCCGGCCACATTGAGCTGATAACAAAAACTCGACAGATCATAGATAGACTTTTGAGATGAATACAAGGACAGACAGCTCAGACGTTCAACAGAGTACTAGAGGTAAGCATTTGAAAATCATCGAAGCTATTCGTCATGGAGTGTCTCATGGAGTGTCTTATGGAGTGTCTTATGGAGTGTCTTATGGAGTGTCTCATGGCTGCATCGATAAACGACGAAGCTTCCTCCGTACCAGTAAAAGACTGACAGAGAGTGAATTAAAAGAATGCCTGAATCGTGCAATCGGGGGCAAACACGTTGGAGAAATTAATTTTGGTAACTTCGGGACGGTGAAACGTGTCTTTACCGAGGATATAAGTATCAAGCAAAATTTGGTTTGCAAGATCAATAGACGTGATGATGATTATGACAACATGTGCGAAGAAGCCCGGATACATTTTAGCATGCGTCACGCCAATATTATTTCCTGCTTTGGTTACTCCTGTATCGAATCAAGTCGGAAAGTTTTTCTGCTTTTGCCTCAGGCACCACGGAGTCTTTTTGATAGATTGATCAGCCTGCGCGAAGACATTATCCCACTATCCATGTGTCGCTCCATCATGGGAGATATAGCCTCAGGTCTTAGCTATATTCACAATCTAAACTACGTTCACAGGGATATAAAACCCAAAAATATTTTGCTGAATGAAAATAATCGAGCCATGATTGCTGATTTTGGTTGCACTGTGCCTGTTGGTAGCAAAAATCCTTTGCGGATTTTATCGGCGAAAGATAATGGGGACATGGTCTTTCATGGTGTCAAGGTAAACAGGGAGCTTCAGAAGGGGGACTTGTGCTCGGCGCCGGAAGCCTATACCTGCGAAAATATTATGAAGGTAAGCGATATTTTTAATCTGGGGTTTGTTCTCCTCTGCCTTCTTAGTAGTCGCGCCCTCTCCGTGGCATGGACAAACCATCCGGATTGCAAGCTCAGTAATTGCCAGAGAAGCTGTCCACATAGGCTCTGGCCAGAACGAAAAAAGTCGTCGTCCCTACGTAGCTGTATCAGTCAAACGAGCGCTGCTGAAATTCGGAGGCTGTACCGCCCAATGGATGATCCGCATCTATTGGAGCAATTGTTTAATCTCGTCAGAGAGTGCATGGACATTGATTTAGATCAGCGAATACCAACAGCGGAACAGGTTGAAAATCGCTGCACCCCTTCACCATGTGCCTCTTCGTGGCCTTGTAATTTACTTTGATTCATTTGCAGAGCGACACCGGTGTAAAACACCGGTGTCGCTCTTTCGGATTGGTATCGGGTTATCGATTAAATCCTGGGCTCCTTTCTGCTTCTGGGAGAAAAACGGTCTGGCGCCGGTTTTCTCTTCCTGGTGTTTTTGCGCAGGGCGTTGGGAAAAAACAGCAGTTTGATGACAACGACTGCCGTCAGGGTTCCCCCAAGAATCATACAGTTAAGAGCAATGCCTTCAGGGCCGTGACTGAGTATTTCGTACACGATCGAAAACAGTGCAGGGCTCAACCAGTTGAAATCCGGGATGGTTAACCCGGGTGTCAGCAGGAGAACGGTGGCAATCAATCTTAGCCAACTGGCAAGAGTGGGGTTGAACGGACGGGTCATCCGCCACCACACCATCAGACAGGCAAGAGTGGCAAAGATGTAAGCCGACCAGGCAACGATGTATTGGCTTAATGTCATAGCGAGTTCTGTGGCGAATAGTCTTCACAATAATTGCCCAGTTTACTGGTTTGCCCTATTGATTACACGAACAGGATTACAGAAGTAGGACTACACAGGGTCACACAGCACTATATAATCGAGGGATTTTCCATTAAAAGAACGATTCTGATTTATGACATCAGCTTTCTCTAACTCTGCTGCACAACCGCCTGTGGCACCTGTTAAACCGGTCACACTGACCGACGAACAGGGCAGAACCCGCGCCGACGATTATCGCTGGCTGGAACAACGGGACAGCTCTCAGGTACTGGACTGGCTCAAACAGGAGAACACGTACACGCAACAAGGTATGGCTGGCACCGGGGAGCTGCAGAAAGCGCTCTACCGGGAAATGAAAGCACGGCTTAAAGAAGATGATGAATCTCTGCCTTACCAGTGGCACGGCTATGAGTTCTTCAGCCGCACCTTCAAGAGTAAGGATTATGCTGTGCATTATCGTCGCAGACTGAACAGTGATCAGACGCAGGTGATCTTTGATGGCAACCGGTATGCGGAAGATCAGGAGTATTTTGATCTTGGTGAGATGACGATCAGTCCGGATAGCCGTCTTTTGGGCTGGGCTGAGGATTTTGCCGGCAACGAGAGCTGGGTGCTGAGATTCCGTGATCTGGAAACCGGCGAACCTTTGGCTGAGAGGATGGAAGACTGTGCTGCCACCATTGTTTGGGCCAAAGACAGCCGTTCCTTCTGGTATATCAAGCAGGATAAAAATTTCCGCCCCTGGCAGCTCTGCCACCATGTGCTGGGCGCTGACCCTGCCGGTGATACTGTCGTGCTGGAAGAGCCCGATGAGCGTTTCTTTTTGTCGGTCTATCCGGACCGAACCGAATCTCTGCTGCTGGTTGAGTCGGCCAGTACCGATACCACCGAGTGCTTCATTGGTTCTTTGGAGAGTGGTTCTTTGGAGAGTGGTTCTTTGGAGAGTGGTTCTTTG
>CAMRBW010000190.1 GCA_947040555.1 uncultured Oceanospirillales bacterium
CTAGTTAGTTAATTTACAATTGCAAACGGCAAGACGCGCCTTACAGTGCGAACATAAACAAGCGTACATAAACAATACATAAACAAGGACATCCACAGACGGTGCTGCAAAATGTGAGCACAAAATATCACAAAAAAGGATTGCCAACAGGCACTCCTAAAAAGTCAAGCAGATTGAAAAAGGATAGATTTCTATTTTGCTCCGGATTTGGAAAGACTAAAAAAGCCAGCTCCGAGCCAGTGCAAGGATCCTGTAACGTCGAAACATTAGCGAATGGAATCAGTCAGCTACAAGTCAGGGAAATAGATTCCGGGTGTCGTTGTGATCACCCGGAGCAGTCGTGCATGAATGTTTGAACGTTATACGGTGGTCAGCAAATGCTGCCGCTCCCAAGAACTGATGACCCGTTTGAAGTTCTGGTACTCGGCCTTTTTCACCTCGATATAACTTTCCACAAAGACATCCCCAAGCTGCTCTCTCAACACAGCACTCTGGGACATAAGCTCTAATGCCGCTTCGAGATTTTGGGGCAGTTCTGTCTGTTTGTCAGAATCATAAGCACTGCCTTTTACCGACTCCGTGGGTTTACATTTTTGCTCCATGCCCAGCAATCCGGCCAACAGGGAACCCGCCAATGCGAGGTAGACGTTGGCATCAGCCCCAGCCAGACGATTCTCAACCCTTCTTGCTTCAGGATTGGAATCCGGAATACGCAGACTAGCCGTACGGTTATCGATTCCCCAGGCCAAATTGATCGGAGCGGAAGTATCCGCCAGAAAACGACGGTAAGAGTTTACATTCGGAGCAAACAGCGGCGTAAATTCAGCAATATAACGCTGCAGGCCACCAATGAAGTGGTAAAAGTCATCGGTCGCATTATTTTCCGTATCGTTGAAAATATTTTTTCCGGTTTTGTTGTCCAGAATACTCTGGTGAATATGCATGGAGCTGCCAGGCTCATTGCTGATTGGCTTGGCCATAAACGTCGCAGTAATATTGTGCTTAAGTGCCGCCTCGCGCACGGTCCGCTTGAACACAAAGACCTGATCCGCCAGTGCCAGTGGATCACCATGACGGAAATTAATTTCCATCTGACCTCGGCCCTCTTCATGGATCAGGGTATCGATATCCAGCCCCTGGGCTTCACACCAGGCGTAGACATCTTCAAACATTGGATCGAACTCGTTAGCCGCATCAATACTGTAGGCGCGTCCGCCAACTTCCTGCCTGCCGGAACGGCCCAGCGGTGGTTCCAACGGGAAGTCGGGATTAGAGCAGGGTTTGGTCAGGTAAAATTCCAGCTCCGGAGCCACAATAGCTTTCAGCCCCCGTTCATCATACATTTCCAGAACTTTACGAAGGACATTTCTCGGCGAGCGTTCAACCGGTTTGCCGGTTTTATCGAAACAGTCATGGATGACCATCGCCGTTGGATCAAGCGCCCAGGGAATCGGATAGATAGCGTTCTCATCAGGCTTCAGCAATATATCACCATCCGCAGGGCTGGCGAGGCTATAATAAACGTCGTCGGATATGTAGTCACCGGTTACTCCCTGCACAAAGACTGACTCCGGCAACCGGATTCCTCTTTCCTGAATAAACTTTGCCGCTGGCATAATCTTGCCACGCGCACAGCCAGTGAAATCTGAGACGACGCATTCCACCTCATCAATTTCATGCTCTTTAAGCCAAGCAGTCAGCTTTTTCATGGGGGGCCTCTTTAAGGGCATTTTTATAATTTTGATGCCTGTTTTTTACATTTGTGCCCAATGAAAAGCAAGAGACTATTTTTCAAATGGCTCCAGTATTAAGATGACAACAAATAACGACAATAAGAGCCTCAGCGACAATAAGAGCCACAACAAGAAGAGGGCATGCACTGTGTTGGTAGGTATCCCAAAAGAGATAAAAAACCATGAGTACCGTGTTGGCTTAACCCCCATCTCCGTTCAGGAGCTGATCGGCCATGGTCACAAGGTGCTCGTCGAGACACAGGCCGGCGCTGCCATCGGCTTTACGGATGATGATTACAAAGCTGCCGGTGCCGAAATCGTCAATAGTGCAAAGGAGGTCTTTGCCAGCGCTGAACTCATCATCAAGGTCAAGGAGCCTCAGGTTATTGAACGTCAAATGTTGCGTAGTGAGCAGACACTGTTCACCTATCTTCATTTAGCTCCCGATGCACCACAAACCAATGATCTCATCGTTTCTGGTGCAACCTGCATCGCCTATGAAATGGTAACAGACAAAGATGGACGCCTGCCTCTACTGGCCCCAATGTCAGAAGTCGCTGGTCGTATGTCTATTCAGGCTGGTGCCCACTGTTTAGAGAAATACTGCGGTGGTCGTGGCGTGCTACTGGGCGGTGTGCCTGGTGTTGAACCGGCAAAGGTAGTGATTCTCGGTGGCGGTGTGGTCGGTGCCAGCGCTGCGGCCATGGCTGTGGGGATGGGAGCCGATGTTGTTATTCTGGATCGATCAATAGACGCTCTTCGTCGTCTTGATGCTCATTATGGCAACCGCATTAAAACGGTTTATTCCACCAGTGCAACCATCGAAGAGCATGTTGTGAATGCTGATCTGGTTATTGGTGGTGTACTCATACCGGGTGCGACGGCTCCCAAACTGATCAGCCGCGAGCTGGTCAGCAGAATGAAGTCTGGTTCCGTGATCGTAGACGTCGCTGTTGACCAGGGCGGTTGCGTAGAAACCTCTCACCCGACAACCCACCAGGATCCGGTTTTTACCGTTGATGGTGTTGTTCATTACTGCGTCGCCAACATGCCGGGAGCCGTGGCGCGTACCTCCACAATAGCACTCAACAATGCCACTCTACCGTTTGTACTGGAGCTCGCCAACAAGGGAACCCGTCGAGCACTTGATGAGAACCCACACCTGCTGAACGGCCTGAGTGTCTGTCGAGGCGTGGTCACCTGCGAACATGTATCCACCGCTCAGGGGCTGGAGTATCGTACTCCAGAGTCGATGCTTAGAGAGATTTAATTCTGCCGCCATCGGTCTAGTGCTGCAAAGCTCAAATAGCCATACCACCGTCATTCCCGCGAAGGCGGGAGTAACGACAATGATATGGGTAGAGTTTTCACGCTGTACGGCACCAGTCTGTTAAAACCCCACCCGTTGCCCTTTCGGTTGATTGGTGGGGTTTCTGCTATAACGTGCGAACCAGTTACGACATAAAGGGACGGGTACGCATTTCAAAGATCAGCTTCTCTGCAGCGCAGCTAAAATTGAAAACCATGTCCAACTCGCCACCCTCAAGAATACCGCTTTCTTGACGGCCGCTTTCTTGACGGCCGCTTTCTTGACGGCCAATAGTGATTTCGCAAGGATCGCTCTCTATTTCACGGGCCAGAGTGGTCAGCGTCTGCCGCAGTTCGTCGATGTTTTCACCGGACAGCACCATGCGAGTCACGGTGTCTGACTCCTGAATGACGGTACCGATATCCATCGTGTTGCAGACAGTGCAGGTAATATCGTTGTCGTTTTCTTTAAACATAATCAATCTCTAATGATAGGCCCGGAAACAGGGCGTTAGTTTCCAACGCATTATACGACTGAATTCGATTATCGTTAAATTGTGACGAATCCTGATTAGCTCCCTAAAGACCGGAAGTGTACCGATAACTATCGGTACGATAAAATCGGTTAACAGTCCTCTGGCGCTGGCCTATCTTTTGATACTGGCTGAATTTTTCTCACCATCTGCGTATTCCGGTCAACTTGAACACTCATTCTGGTTCACTTGAACACCTCCATCTGACCGTGCCAAACAGCCAAATAACGGAATGTCTCACATCTGTTGTTGGTACTTCCGATAGTGGCTCTGCCTGCATCGGTTTTGATCAGTTCCTCGATCAGTGCCTTAACCACCTTCGTATGACCATAACGAGTAGCTAAATGAAGGACTGTATTACCGCTTTTGTTGGTACTTCCGAGAAGGGCTTTGCCCTCTTTGGTTGTGAGTAGAACCTTAA
>CAMRBW010000191.1 GCA_947040555.1 uncultured Oceanospirillales bacterium
CCAGCTGTAAGGAGTTGATGATAGATGGATATCATACTGTTGGGCGTAGGCCTGTTCACAGTGATCGTTCTTGCTCTGGTGCTCATTATCCTGGCGGCCCGCTCTCAGCTGGTTAGCAGTGGTAACGTCACCATCAGCATCAATGGTGACCCGGAAAAGAGTGTCACCGTACCTGCGGGCAGCAAGCTGTTGCAGACGCTGTCCGGTAACGGCGTATTCCTGCCGTCTGCCTGTGGTGGCGGCGGTACCTGTGCCCAGTGTAAGTGTAAGGTTCTGGACGGCGGCGGCCCTGCGCTGCCGACCGAAGAGCCGCACTTCACCCGTGGCGAACTGCGTGAAGGCTGGCGTCTGTCCTGCCAGGTCGCGGTTAAGCAGGATATGGACATCGAAGTTGAAGAAGAGCTGTTCGGCGTGAAGAAGTGGGAGTGCGAAGTCGTTTCCAACGACAACGTCGCCACCTTCATCAAGGAACTGGTTCTGAAACTGCCTGAAGGCGAAAATGTTAACTTCCGTGCCGGTGGTTACGTACAGCTGGAAACGCCTGTTCACGAAGTGCACTACAAAGACTTCGCCATCGACGAAGAGTACCGTGGCGACTGGGACAAGTTCAACCTGTGGCAGTACAACTCCAAGGTGTCTGAGCCGGTGATCCGTGCCTACTCCATGGCCAACTACCCGGAAGAGAAAGGTCTGCTCAAGTTCAATATCCGTATTGCTTCACCGCCTCCGGGTGTAGACGTACCTCCTGGCCAGATGTCCTCTTTCGTGTTTAGCCTGAAGCCGGGCGACAAGATCGCAGTCTACGGACCTTTCGGTGAGTTCTTTGCCAAAGAGACCGAAAACGAAATGGTGTTCGTGGGTGGTGGTGCGGGTATGGCGCCTATGCGTTCCCACATCTTCGATCAGCTGAAACGTTTGAGCTCGACCCGCAAGATCTCCTTCTGGTACGGCGCGCGCTCCCTGCGTGAAGCCTTCTACGTGGAAGAGTTCGACCAGCTGGCGGCTGAGAACCCCAACTTCAGCTGGCACCTGGCCCTGTCCGATCCTCAGTCTGAGGACAACTGGACCGGTATGACCGGCTTCATCCACAACGTGTTGCTGGAAAACTATCTGAAGAGCCATGCGGCGCCTGAAGACTGTGAGTTCTACATGTGCGGACCGCCCATGATGAACGCTGCGGTGATCAAGATGCTCGAAGATATGGGCGTTGAGAAAGAGAACATCCTGCTGGATGACTTTGGCGGCTGATAGCCTCTGAATCTCGAAAGTTCTAAAAAGGGTCGGCGTTTTGCCGATCCTTTTTTATGGAATGGCCCTTCAAGGTTATGTATCAATTCTGCTGTGAATGTGATGATGCTTCATCTTTTTGCATCAGAGCAGGTTGTTCTGGCAACTTATCCTGAATCGTTCGTAAGCGGTAATTTCCCCCCCCCACCTTCAATTTTGAAGGGTGTGGTTCTCTTGATACGACGTGCCAGAGCAGGAAATTCAAAGGGTTTCAGCATAAAAATACGAGAAAAGAAGTCTGATTTATTGTGATATAAAGCTACCAAACCAATAACGCCAGAAACCAACCCCCTGTGAATGCATCTTGCGCCAGTACTCTCGAATCTTCACCTTTTCCTACCTTCTTCTCCGCAGCTCAGAATCAACTGAACACCATGGTCCAGTACCTCGAGTCTATCGGCACTCAGGAACATGGGCTCACAGAAGAATACGTTCGTATTGACGGGGATGAATTAAAAAGATGGCTCTTTATGGATTCCGGGGAGCTAGCCTAAAATCAGGCTAAGCAGTCCTGAAATTGCGGCTTCCCCCCGACGCTTGATATTGTGCAAACACTCAAAGAAACCTAAATACAAGGGCAGCTTCTCCTGAGAAATTCCTCTATGAGGTCTTAGCCATGAGCGCAGCAGCAACCAAAAGCCTTCCATCGTATTTACATGTACCTCATGGAAACCATCCCCATCTTCGTCTCATGCGTATTCACCCGCGCCATGACAAACGGATTTATGCCCATAGCCCCAATCCTTTAACCGGCTATAAATACTGTACTCATCGGTGTAAACCAGTGTTCCCACAGCTATTGTTGCAGTGATCAAGGGCTCAATCGTTTTCTGTTTCACATTTTCAAGCATGCGGATAACTACTTGGCCACCACGTTGGATCATGCCAAATATAGGCGGCTTTTTTTTTGCCAGAGTTCCACGACCATGCGCTCCTTTTAATCGGTTTCGTCGCCCCATTCGGCCTTTTTTTAACAGCTTCAGGATGCCCTTTATGGCCTGAGACAATGTAGACTTCATCACACTCGACCTCACCATCAAGCACCACTTCCTGATGCTTGCTGCATACGCACTTCCTGAGTTGCTGAGTCATCTTTTGTTCATCGTCCTTGTTCAGGTCAAGCTCGTGAGATATTTGGTGATTCGACTGATTGAGAGACATCAGGTACAGGCAGTGCACCCGGATTTTCAAAGGTTGGTGGTGACCTGAAAATACGGACAATGTCAGGTCATCAAAGCGACGCTGGCACTGTTTGCACCAATACCGTTGTCTTTCCCCGGTTGAGTGTCATCCTTACCTTGTCGGGTAATGCCTGACTGTTACAGCGGGGGCAGGTGACACCATCAGGCCAGCGTAGTAGTCGCACCTGTTCGTAGCACTTAACATTGTCCAATAGGTCGTTAAATTTCATCATGCTGCTGTTTTACACCAGCATGGCTGACTTCTACACTTGGGGAAACCGCAACTGCATTAACTCTCCTGAATCCATAAAGAGCCATCCCGATTATGTGCTGTGTAACAATCAGTTGAAGATATTTATTCCACTGAACTTACTCTCGGGTATAAGAATTTTCATGTCATGTCCTGTTAATTTTGAGTAAATATTTTGCAAATAGTGATGCAAATATGGCATTGCAGTGTTTGTCAAAAGAATTTTTGAGATATTGCAAAGACCAAAATGTAGAAGCCTTAACTGCACTGCTTCTTCTGTTCTACTCGTGTAATAATCAACAATATCGTTAATAGTATGGAAGATAATATTATTTGCACCCATTTTTCCTACACATACACCATCAGCCATATAAATAAATGAGTGAATGATATTGTTGCCTTTATATAATCCAATATTTACAAAGCTATCAAGCTGGTTAGTATCTTCAATTAATTCGGCAGTAACAAAATGTAGAGAAAAATAAGACCCGTGTTCCATAAAATTAACAAATTGATGGCATGTTGGAGTGTAATTAATAGAATCTGCAAGTAGGTTCATAAGTTTTTCATATGGTGCATTTGAAGTATTTATTAAGCCTGATTCTATGCACTCAACAAAATGTTGCTGCCATTTTTCTGGAGGAATACAATCTATAGTTTTTTCTTTATCCTTAATAAGGAATGAGATTTCTTTTGCGCAATCTTCTTGGTTAAGTAGACTAGAAATATCATGATCAGTATAATTACCATCTATCTCTGTGAAATGCCTATCTGATATCTCAAATTTTAAAGACCATGGGTATATTGCTTTACTATGCACGTTAAAGTTGTCATCTGTTTTAGATTTGTCAATTTTAATGACAACTTTAGAGTTTTCTGATCTAATCCTCCTACTAAAGCAGGTAGATATTTTTGTCAACGGATCCGGTTGTTCGTTGTGTGCAGTCCCATTTGGAAATGGGCTTATTACTGTTTCCAAGGTGTTTTTCATATAAAGTTGCTCCCAAAATCTATATATCCATACATCTTTAGATGAGCCTATATGTAAAAAGTTCATAAAATAAAAGTCAGCGTACATAAATCTGGCAAGGGCTGACTTTTCTTGTAACTGCCCTGCTAACCGTATATGTCCCGCTTTTATGACCCGGCGCTCGTGCTATAAATCTCATGATGGAGTTTGACTCCAATGATCCCCCCCAGGAATAACCCGGAAGGGTGTGGTTCATCTGCTACGACAGCCCATTGATGACTAAACCACCGTAATTCCT
>CAMRBW010000192.1 GCA_947040555.1 uncultured Oceanospirillales bacterium
AACAAAGTTCAAGTAGGACAAGGCCTGCGGGTAAGGGCGGGTATTTAATAGCAAGCCTGGATCAGAGCAGAGTTGCCTGTAAATATCCTATATGGCTGTAGTCCCCGGAACACTTGGGCAAGAACTGTCCGAAGTATTGATCGAAGCCTCATCGAAAAATCGTTGAATCATGAATTTTTTAACCAAAAGTATCTGATTTGACCTTCGTCAAAACATACCCAAAACAATGGACGTATATATAACCCTCGAAAAATACGTACTTATGGCTGGGCTTATTATGGAAAATACCGACTCTCACGACGGTGAGAAGGTAGGAATCGGTGGCTATATCTCGCTGATACTGGCTATTGCATTCTTTTCTGGTTTGTTGAAGACCACCGAATGGTGGGGGGTTCTTGATTTCACAACGCTCAATGGCTCCTTCGGCAAGCTTATGGGGGGCGGCAGTTTCCGGGGGGCTGGCGGCAGTGGGGCAAAGGATGGATTTATCTTCGCCCTGAGTCTTGTACCCACCTGTATGTTTGCACTCGGCATGGTGCGGGTTTTCGAGCATTTCGGTGCTTTGGAAGCGGCTCGTAAACTATTAACACCCATTCTTCGTCGTTTATTGGGCATTCCTGGTGTATCCGGCTTGACGCTGATTGCCAGTCTGCAGAACACCGACACCGGTGCGACCATGACGAAATCGCTGCATGAGAAAGGCGAACTCAATAACAAAGAGATGCACATCTTTACTGCCTTCCAGTTCGCCTGCGGCGCCACCATCGTCAATTTTATGGGCTCTGGTGCGGTGTTGCTGACCCTGACCAATGCAGATGGCTCCCTGGCTGTGCCTTCCTCCGTCGGCATGATTCTTGGTGTCATTTTTGTCTGCAAATTTATTGGTGCCAACATTCTTCGTCTTTACCTGAACCGCCTGGAACGCAAAGGCTCATTTAAATCCGAAGCGACAAACATGGAGGTTTCCCATGTCTGAAAAAGTTAAAAAACCAATGCTCACGGATATTTTCGTCGGTGGTGCCCGTGAAGGCTGGAATATGGGCGTTGGGAGTATTATTCCCAATGTGATGATGGCGTTCATTGTTATCAAGGCGCTGACTATCACCGGCGCAATGGATTTGTTTGGTCAGCTATTTGCACCGGTGATGGCACTGTTTGGTGTACCCGGTGAGGGCGCAGCTGTACTAATGGCTTCCTATATGTCTGCCGGTGGTGGTGTAGGGGTGATGATGAGTCTGTTTGCCGATGGCGTGCTCACTGGCGAGCATCTGGCGATTCTGGCACCCGCAAACTACCTAATGGGATCGACCGTGCAATATGCCGGCCGCTTGCTGGGGGTGGTAAATATCGATGGTCGTTTTTATCCCATCATGTTTGGCATCGTAACCCTGAATGGTCTTATTGCCATGTTACTGATGCGCATTCTTATCTAAAGGGATTTTGTCGTCTTTTTATAGTGGTCAGGAGATGGTGTCGTGCCGGCATCGTAGTCTGACCTTTTATCACTCTTCCTGAAGAACACCCATGACAAATCGTTGGAAAGAGCTGTTCTCCGACCATATTGAACAGTTAACTGAACGCTATACCACCATTCTGGGGTCCTGCGAGCTGGATGCACTGATCATTCACTCCGGTGCCGAAAAAAGCCGCTACCTGGATAATAAGATTTACCCCTTCTGGGCGCACACCCATTTTCGGCAATGGGTGGCTGCTGAATCAAATGCTCACTGTCTGCTCGTGATCCGTCCTGGCCATAAGCCAATCCTTGGTTGGTACCAGCCCCGGGACTACTGGCATGCCCCCGCTCAGATTCCTGACGATTACTGGGTTGATTCCTTTGCTATCGAAGTGATTCGTACTCCCGATCAGCTGCAAAATCTACTGCCTGAAGAGGGTTTACGTATAGCGGCTCTCGCCGAAGATGAGGCACTGATGCAGAGTTGGGGCGTCACCGTCGTCAATCCTGAAAAAGTCATGCACGCTCTTAACTGGCACCGAGCCTACAAAACCACTTACGAGCAGGAGTTGATCAGGGAAGCCAATAAAATTGCTGCCAAAGCACATAGTGCGGCAGAAAAAGCATTCCATAACGGCGATACCGAGCTACAGATTCTGCTGAAGTATCTGCAGGCTGCCGATCACCGAGAGTGCGAACTGCCGTTTCCTGCGACAGTGGTCTTGAATGAACGCGCTTCCACCCTCCATTGCAGTGGTTATAAAAGAGTTCCTGACGAAGAGGCCCGCTCATTTCTGATCGATGCCGGTACCACCTATCGCCACTACATCGCGGATGTCACCCGTACCTACGCGGCCAAACCAGGCATCTTTGCAGATCTGATCGCACGTATGGACAAGGAGCTGCTGGATATCATCAGTACCTTGAAGCCAGGTGTTCATTACACCGACGTTCATATTGATATGCACCGCCGTATAGCAGGTATGCTGAGTGATTTCGGTATCGTCAAGGGCAGCGCTGAGGAGATCTTTGAGAAAAAGTACACTCACACCTTTTTTCCCCATGGTCTTGGCCACTTTATCGGCATTAACACCCATGATGTCGCCGGATGGCAGCTGGACTGTGAGGGAACAGATGCTGGCAAGCACCCGGAACACCCATTCCTGCGCCTGCAGCGGGTACTGGAGCCGGGCATGATGTTCACGGTTGAACCCGGTCTCTACTTTATCGAAACCTTGCTGGCAGAGCAGGAAGGCAATAAAGACTTCAATTGGAATCTGATTAATCAGTTGCGCCCTTACGGTGGTATTCGGATAGAAGACAATATCCTGATAACCGAAGATGGGTATGAGAATTTGACCCGCCCAGCTTTTGCCAGACTGGGTTGAATATCACCCGACGGCTATAAGTCTTTTCTTGCATCATCTTTTTCATGCAGGTTGTGTGTTAGGTGGTGCAAGCTATTTTCCATAACAGTTTCAACAACTATTGATCTTGATCAAATTTGACCGTCAAACATCACTTCCCTTGGTGTTCACATGACCAATAAAATAGCCGAAAAAAATAAACCTTCTTTTTAGACACTTTCGTCAGTTTTAAACGATGAGAATCAGAATCCATTTACAAGCCTCTCAGGCAGATTTACCCAGCTTCGGATTGTTCGGCGGCCGTTGTCTCTCTGTTTTTTACGATATGACTGCTGGCTAAGAGTTACCCCCTTTTTTTATTGATGACTTACTGGCAGCTGTTAACAGGCTCTGGCGGAGCAGTTATTTCCCTCTCGTAGCCCTTTGTATACAGATTTGCACATAACCTAAAAATCGTGAGCTCAACACTATGAAAATCAGTCGGCACTGGTTAGCGGACACTGTTGCCCTTATCATCTTTACCATTGTTACCGGGATGTTTATCGAGATTGTCATCGTCGGCATGACTCTGACACAGTCATTAATGTCCCGGTTGATGTGCCAGCCTCTGAATATTGCTCTTGGACGTACCTATGGCATCTATCGTGATTTTATTATCAGCAAAGTGCGTGGCCACCGGAAAAGCCGGTTGAGGGAGAGTCTTGGTGATATTGTCGCCTATCTCACCTTCCAGCTACCGCTTTATATTGGTGTGCTGATTGCTGTTGGTATGGATACCAAGAGCATTATCACGGCGTTGTTCAGCCAGATTGTTGCTCTGCTTATTCTGGGTGCACCTTATGGTCAGTGGTTGAGTTTTGTTCGCAAAAGATTGTTGCCGGAGATTATGCCTGTTGCCGTCTGAAGCCTGCATCAATACCGGTGGTTGAAAACCGGTTTTCCTTTGTTTTATCAACAGTTTTATCAACAGTTTTATCAACAGTTTTATCAACATTCGGAAAATATCTTGGGTGGTGGGTCAAATATGTGCTGCAGCATAAATGTCCCTGCCGAACTCAACCTTGTTGATCAGTAAGCCGATGACGGTATCATGGTAAGCGGTAATTTCCCCCCACCTTCAATTTTGAAATCATCCCAAGAATACTTCT
>CAMRBW010000193.1 GCA_947040555.1 uncultured Oceanospirillales bacterium
CTATTCTTGCTATTTGGCTGTCCTATTTTTGGTGCTGAGTCCCGGACGTTATAAAAAGGATCGGCGTTGTGCCGATCCTTTGTTTTTTTTGAACGCTGGGTTTTCATCCGAGGGCGGACCCTATATGCCCCCGGATTCTACCATTATCGCCACAGAGGCACGGAAAAAAGAAAGGCTTGTTAAAAAATCTCTTCTCCGTGCCTCTGTATCCCGGTAGAGGTCTTTATAAAGGCAGAAATGGTTTACTCGCAGTCCGGTTCATCCTGCAAAGTCTCCCGGGTTGGAGGCTCCGCCCTTTGCTCCTTGCCTTCCAGAATATTATTATGTATTTCTTTTACCGCCATAGCGTAGTCTTTCCGTATTCTAAGCATGTCGGTGTAGAAAGCGATGTCGGCCTGTATTGATGCGAACCTTTGTGCCAGATCAGCCAGCCGGGTTAGCCTGTCTACCTCGTTGGCGGTAATCCCTCGGTTAATATTGGTAATGCCATTCATATTCAACAGCATATATTGAAGTGGAATAATGGTTCTTTTGGCAAACTCAAGGATACCTACTGCAAAGTCCTCATCATCCATTGTGGCTACACCATAAGATTCGTATGGATTAGCGTGTTTGCCAAAACGCCAGGAATACCGGCGACCAAAATGGGAGTTGGAAATATTGGCAATGGCTGACTTTCTGGTTAACAGTGCCTGCTGGATGGTTCGTAACATTGCACCGCCTTGATTCTTTTCATCATCAGAATATCCGAGCTGGGTCAATATCGTCATTATTTCTTCAAGATAATACCGGTTATCTGTCTGATAGATCATCTTGAATAAATCAATAAGGTGAGCATTCAAACCATTGGCTTCCACCTCATTGACCAGGGTATTAAACGTCTGACGATATTGATGTGGTAATGCATTCAAACCGGAAGAAGAGTCATCAGGCCTTGTGTTTTTCTTGCATAGATATTCTGGTTTGAAGGCTCCCGCATTGGGGATGGGGGCTTTCATGGCCGCAAGATGCTGACCATAAGTGTTACTGCATTCCTCAAGGGTGGTGACCCCACCACTGTTATTACCAATGTCAAGACACAGACCTCTTTTGACAGACTGCAGGCTGCCGTTTGCTGCTAACTTCCACTTGAAGTTATCATCCAGTGCTTCTTTGTCCGGGCAGCTTTCCAGGGTAACCCGGGGGAATATATTGTCCGCATGGAGACAGAGGTTGTTGTCACGCATGACAGCAAAAACATAGTTATTCCTGCTATCTTTATAGGCTTCAAAAAATTGGTGATAGGGGTTGCCGGCCACGCTTAGACTGCAGGGCATTGAGTGAATATTTTCTGAAGTTGATGCATAGGGGGCAGAAACACAGAGGTCGTAATTATCGTTGTATAAGGCGAATATTCCGGTGCCGATATCAACGCGAAATTTCTGGTCAATCTCGGAACTGTCCGCGGCCCAGAATATCAGTCCGGCACCGGCATTGTTTTCGCTGCCGGAAATGCCGACGTTATGCTCGCTGTTGCCATTAATGTAAATATTCCCCCAGCCTGCCGGGTCAAAAGCTCCGTCCGTCAGTACCAGTTGTTGATCCTGCCGCTGTTCCGGGTTACAGGAATAGAGACCGAACTGGTCGCCATTCCTGATTTTGAAAGGGCCACCATTATTATTTTCAGCGCACAGACCGACATCAGCAAATGGAGACAGCACTTTCAGCGTACTCTTTTTTTCATCGTTGACGTACTGATCAAACACCCAGAATTGATCTTGCCACCGGTCAGTCATTGTCGATGGCCAGGTTATCAGGCCTTTGTCGGCAGTGACATCGTCAGACCCCACCGCCACATAGTTACCCCTGGCCTTGTTCCGAATTCTTGCCACGCTTGAGGTGGCAATCTGCCAGCGTTGGTCCGGGTCATTGGGGGTGCACTCCCAGATAACCACCGGACTCTCCCGGTGATTGGATTTACCGGAAATGGCCAGACAGTATGAAGTGTTCGCCGTCGGTTTGATCTGTCCTGTGTTGCTATCGTAAATATATCGTTGGGCCAGCTGCTCAGAGTTGCAGCGTTTGAAGACGACGGGCTGGTTATTCTCATAGACGCCGGATGCTACTTCCAGACAGAAACCATACCTGGAGGCACTTTGAAACTGCCCCTGGTCGGTAAAATAAAAGAACTGGGAAAACGGGTTCAGGCTGTTGAGCAGTCCTCCATCACCAGTGAGGTAGCATCTTGTTGTCCTTAAGGCTGTATCATCATCAATAAAGCCATTTCTGGATGAAACGGGGCCCAGGCATCCTTTAGAAGCCTCGTTGAAAATAGCATAAGCGAAACCATCACCCTGCTGGTTTCGCATCATGGTTGTGGCCTGTATGGGTTCTTGCGCTGTCAGGGATAAATTCTGGCTGATCAGTCCGCTAGAAAGCCCGTTTCCAGAGCCGGGCGATGGCTTTTCATCGGACATCGTGGCCTTCATCTCAATGACAAAGTCTCTGGCCGATGTTTTTTTACTCTCCTGTGGGAAGCCATTGGCTGAGTACAGCCCGGCAAGGAACAAGGGGGCAGTAATGACAGGAAGAAAAAATCTGGGGTTCATGAATTATTCCTGAAGAGTGTGAAGGGAAGATCAGCCAGCTATCGGTCATCAGTTTGCTCAGAAGGCCTGTGAGGGCGTGATGACGTGATGACGTGATGGCTGTGCCACTTATTTCACGTTTGAAAGTCAGATTTGAAAATCAGGTTTGAAAGTCAGCTGAAATCCGGGTCGTCCTCCAGCGTTTCCCGGTCGGGCAGCGTTACCCTGGTATCCTCCTGGTCCAGGATGTCTTGTCGCGTCCTGTTCACAGCTTCCTGATAATTTGATCGGGCCCTGTAGAGAGTCAATGTACGAAAGAACCTGTGATGGCACTGTCCCATGATCGACGGCAAGCCATGATAAATGGCCTGGCCGGTAAACTTCATTGGGGAGTAAGTCCCGACCATCAGTGATGCGTTCCGGGTTAAACGCGATATTCATTAACGGGAATAACGTTTCCAGAGAAAACTCACGCACCCTCTCAGGCCGCTGATAGTCATCCCTTGGTACTCCATAAGATTCATAAGGGTTTGAGCCTTCTCCGAACTGTTCAACGAAAGTGACACTGAATTCCGAACGGGCAATACGTTCGATGGCTGTTGTTCTGTGAGCAGAGCTTACCTAGGTGCACTGACAAATTGTCCTCCCTCCGTTTCGTCATTGGCCGAGTATCCCCGGTCGATTAGATTCAGTACCTCATTAATTCGATTCTGCAGTATTTAAAGTTTGATGAAGGGGGGTTTTTGGTGAACGACTGAGGCGGTTTGCTCCTGCTACTCCTGCTGCCGCAACTCCTGCACCAAGTCTTGCGAGGCGCAATCAACATCATACAACAACATAGCAGGCTGATGATGTAAAATGGGTCATAAATATACCACCGTCAAGTACTATCTGTCAGGGCTTACGCACCAGTTGCGTCTTGGCTTTCTAAAAGAATAGGAAAAAGAATAGGACACCCATAAACTTGATTCTCTGAGCAAAAAAGAATAGGACACCCATAAACTTGATTCTCTGAGCAACTAATCTACTTTTCTCCTGAGCCCATTTATTCCCGTCAGGAGAACCCATGACCAGCCCCAGAAGAACTCTGAT
>CAMRBW010000194.1 GCA_947040555.1 uncultured Oceanospirillales bacterium
GAACCTGCTGGCCTTCAGCCAGGGAACGGAAACCGTCGCTCTTGATCTGACGGAAATGGGCAAACACGTCAGGACCACCGTTTTCCTGAGAGATGAAGCCAAAACCTTTTTCGTCGTTAAACCACTTTACAACACCGGTAGTAGTAGACATATCGTCATCCTATCAATCAAAAATAATGGCAATCAAAAATAATGGTGCCTTGCAGGCAAGGCGGTTGAGCAAAAAGTGACGCTATTATTTATGAAGAACTGAACGAACGATTACGTCCGATACATTAAATCTTTGCATAAACTCAAAACATACCTTTAACGTGCCGCCACTATAGACCATCGACTTTCGCAAGCCATGGGTATCTTACTCAAATTTACAGTCGATTGCGCTATCGATAGAGAAAAAATTTTCCGGTTTTTGCCTCTGAGGGGACCATTTACGCATTGTTTCCGGATTCCTGCCAGATTTCAGCCTCTCCCCCTGGGAGAAAACCGTTTTCTGTTGTTAGGGGCAGGCACGCGTACAGTTCCGGATTTAATTTGGCGGGAACCGCATAACCGATTGATTTTTAATAAAAAATAAAAAATGACCGCCGAACATCCAGCGGGAACACTGCTGAGGGCAGAGACGAAAAAAGAGCAAGAAAAGCCGCTTCTCACGAAAATATCTATTTTGCAAAACCCCGTAGTTTTTATAACTATTCGATATAGCAGAAATAAAACGAAAAAAGCCCGGAGCGTAAGACGTTCCGGGCTTTCAAATAAGTGGCGGGGGCTAACTCACAGGAATGACTCTTTTTCTCTGTTTTAGGAGCCCTCGCCGCGAAGTGTCTAATGCGGTATTTGAGCGCATCAGGCCACTTCGCTGAGCAGAGATTTACTTCTGTACAACAGGTTCCAGTGCTTCTGTCGTGAATGACGGCGGCACAGAATCCGTATCAACGCCCCAGCTGTAATTTGGCTCGGCTCCCATTTCAAAGACCAGTTCACCACCATCCATTATTTCGTTGTGGGTGATGTATGTCCGGTTGAATGGCTGGCTATTCAGGGTCGCAGACTGAATATAGAAATTCGTGTCGGAGACATTGTTAGCCTTAACGGTAAAGGTCTCACCATCATTGACAGCAATCTCGGCCTTTTCAACCATCGGCGTACCAATCACGTAACGCTGCTCGGCAGGGTTAACCGGGTAGAAGCCCAGGGAGCTGAACACATACCATGCGGACATCTGACCATAGTCATCGTTTCCGCAAATGCCGGATGGCAGGTCGGTGTAACAAACGTCAGTAGCCGCTTTTACCCACTTCTGTGTTTTCCATGGTTCTCCCGCATAGTTGTACAGATAAGGAACATGGTGTCCTGGCTCATTACCCTGCACGTACTGACCCACCATACCAGTACTGAATATTGGTAGCTTGTGAGTGCTATCCGGATCAGTCTGTTCAGCCGTTAACGGTGTCTGGAACAGATCATCAAGACGCTGGATAAAGTCGACGTGTCCCATACGGGATACCAGACTCTCCATATCGTGCTGAACATGGAACATGTACTGCCATGCGTTGGACTCGGAGAAACCGGTATCGTAATGGAATACGTCGAAGTTCTGGTAGAACGAGCCATTTTCCAAACGAGGCGACATCCACTTGGTGGCCGGATCATACTGCTTGGTCCAGTTCTTGGCCTGACTGCGGAAGTGATCAACGTCTGTCGTCTTGCCAAGGGCTTTCGCCATTTGAGCTATTGCCCAATCGTCGTAAGAATATTCCAGTGAACGCGAGTTATCCCAGTGATCGCCACCCTGGCGAGATTGAACACGGGATCGATTTCCATCACCGTCGGTATCATCACCCAGAATATCCGGATTGAAGGGAACATAACCCAATTCACGGTATTTGGCGATTTTCGGATGACCGTTGTTTGCCGTATCTTTCATGGCCTGGAGCATAAGCTCCGGATCAGCATCGGTCAGCCCTTTCAGGTAGGCATCAACCATCACTGGTACTGCATGATAGCCAAACATCATATCCGTTTCCGAGCCTTGCATAGACCACACGGGAAGCATATCGGTGGCATCGTAGTGAGCCATCATGGATTTGACCATGTCATTGACACGTTCTGGCTCGATAATGGTGTACAACGGATGCGCTGCACGATAGGTATCCCAAAGGGAGAAGGTATCGTAGCGGGTGAAGTCAGGATTGCCGTCACCATTTTTATCGGTTGTTGCAATCTGGGCGTTGCCATGAGCAACCTGATTGTATCGACCATCAACATCCGAGTGCACCAGCACGCCAACAGCATTGTGGTACATGGACGTATAAAAAATACGCTTTTGCGTTTCGTCAGCCTCAATCTTGATCTTTTCAAGATAATCCTGCCAGCGATCCTGTGCGGCCACACGGTATTCGTCGAAGTTCCAACCCTGAGCTTCGGCTGCAAGGTTCTTATAGGCACCTTCAATATCAACAGACGACAGGGCAACTTTTACAACCAGCTCAGTTGTCTCTATCGAAGTATCAAACTGGAAGTAGGCACGTAGCAGTTTTGCTTCTGCTTCATCCTGCACATCCACCTTATCGCTGTCATTCTTGATGATATGGCTGACAATGGGTTGGGAGAACTTCATGACAAAGTGCTCACGTTGCTGCTTGGCCCAGCCATCAGAGTGGCGATAACCTTCAACGGTATACTCATCAACAACCCTGATTTGTGCTGCGGTTGGAGCATCCCAGTTCAAGGTGTTGGCTATATTAAAGACGATCTGTGTCTTGCCGTCTTTAGGCAAGGTATAGCGATGAATGCCGACACGATCGGTTGTTGTCAGTTCCGCCTTGATGCCGTAGTTATCCAGCATAACCGAGTAGTAACCGGCTTGAGCGTCTTCCCGCTGATGACTGAAATAGGTCGCTTCCCGGATGCTGCCCCGCTTATGGTTGGAGCGGCTGTTGATGGGCATCACCAGAATATCATTAAGATCACCGGCACCCGTACCAGAGAGCTGCTTATGAGAGAAACCAACCAGCTGGTCATCCTTGTAGGCGTAGCCACCGATATAGTCCCATCCGCCTGTGCCATTATTGGGTGAGAGCTGAATCATACCGTGGGGAACAGTTGCGCCTGGGTAGGTATTACCCAGACCACCGGTGCCTATCAAGGGATCAACATATTGTACTAAAGATGTTACATCTTCCACTGGTGGAGGAACCACAACATAATCGTCGTCGTCATCATTGTTGCACCCTGCCAGAGCAATAATGCCAATCAATACAGCACTGGAAAGGGCGCTACGTTTAAAATTCATACTGTTCCCCACACACAGTTAGGTTTAAAAATCTGGTCAAACGGATATGATTTACGGGTGTTAACCGACAGTCTAAAAACAACGAATCATTGATAAGCCGTGGCTAATGATAAGCCGTGGCTTTTGTCTTGCGGCAAGACCTTGATCGTTTTATAAATAAATGCAGATAATGTCGTATAAAAAATAATCAACTTGTTTCAGGCTTGAAACATAATCCGTAAAAAATTGAGCGACATTGTTTTTATAAAAACAGCATTCAAGCCTGAACACCATCAAACAGTGTCAAACACTATAATTGATTGCATTTCTCTCAGGAATCAGA
>CAMRBW010000195.1 GCA_947040555.1 uncultured Oceanospirillales bacterium
CAGGCGCAGCCGCCGGTTCAGGCGCAGCCGCCGGTTCAGGCGCAGCCGCCGGTTCCCAACGGGTGGAACCAGACAGTAATCCGGCGCTCTATGGTGATGAACCGGTGATGCTGGCCGGATTGACCGGAGTGCCGGTGGTCGTTGACAGGAAGCGCAACCGGGCGCTGGCATTTCTGCTGACTAATACTGACTGTGATCTGATCATCAGTGATGATGGTCTGCAACACTATGGTTTGGCTCGTCATATCGAGATGGCGGTGGTCGACGGCCAGCGCATGTTCGGTAATGGCTACTGTCTGCCCGCAGGCCCGTTGCGGGAGCCGGTCACCAGGCTGGGCGAGGTGGATTTTGTGGTCAGTAATGGCGAAGCTTCTGGCGTATTGCCTGCCGGACGCGCCTGTTCCGCTGTCACCATGATGCTTAACCCCGCTGATCTGGTGCCCGTTGTCGGAACCAATCGCCAACCGCCACAACCCGGTGATACCCTTCATGCCGTGGCCGGCATCGGCAATCCGGAACGGTTTTTCTCCTCTTTGGAACGGCAGGGTTTTGTGGTCAAACGCCATGCTTTTCCTGATCATCATCCGTTTACACACAGTGATTTGTCGTCGCTTGGTGATGAAGTCGTTATAATGACCGCCAAAGATGCGGTGAAGTGTCGATCTTTCGCCCAGCCAAACTGGTGGTATTTGCCGGTTCGGGCCGATCTTCCGGAGAGATTCTGGGAGGCTTTTTTTGCCCGTCTGGCGCAGTTGGGCTGTTAACACTGGTTATTCGGGGCTGATTATTCAGAGCTGGTTGCTCAGGAAAAAAATCATGGATAAAAAACTGTTTGAAATTCTGGCCTGTCCATTGTGCAAAGGTGATCTTCGCCATGACCGTGACAAAGATGAACTAATCTGTCGTCCCTGTGGCATGGCTTTTCCCGTACGTGACGATATTCCCGTTATGTTAGAGTCCGAAGCCCGTACCCTGACCACCGATGAACGTCTCTGATCGCCCGCATTGCGCCCATAGAGCCCGATGTTCCAATGATGTTCTAATGATATTCCAACAATGTTCCAACAATAAATTTCTATCTCCATGTCCTATACCGTAATTATTCCAGCCCGTTATGCCTCAACGCGGCTGCCGGGCAAACCACTGGCGGATATCGGTGGCAAACCGATGATCCAGCATGTTTGGGAACAGGCCTGCCGTAGCGGTGCTGCGCAGGTGATTGTCGCTACCGACGATGAACAAGTGCGCGGGGCGGCTGTGCGCTTTGGTGCTGAAGTCTGCATGACCAGCCCCGATCACGCCACCGGGACCGACCGGTTGCAGGAGGTGGTCAGCAAACTGGGACTGCCCGATGACCATATCGTCGTCAATGTTCAGGGGGATGAACCGCTGGTGCCTCCCGCAGTGATCGATCAGGTCGCTGAAAACCTGAAGCATTGTGAGCAGGCGGCGGTGGCAACCCTGTCCCACCCGATTGTCGATACCGAGGAGCTGTTTAATCCCAATGCGGTGAAGGTGATCAGTGATTGCAACGGTATCGCCCTCTACTTCAGCCGCGCAGCGGTGCCCTGGGATAGGGATCGTTTCGTCGATGAAACGGGCCGAAAGGCGTTGACCCACTCACCACTTTATCAGCGTCATTTGGGTATCTATGCCTACCGTGTCGGTCTGCTGAATCGTTTTGTTACCTGGAGTGAGTCACCGTTGGAAAAAATCGAGAAGCTGGAGCAGCTGCGGGTGCTCTGGAATGGTGAGCGCATCCATGTGGCCGAAGCCTGCGAAGTGCCTCCGGCCGGTGTGGATACCGAGGCGGATCTGGAACGGGTGCGTATGGTGTATCGTTCCCGCAAAGAGATTATGGTGTGAGTGGGAAGTATCCGGACTGGCTACAGCATAATGTCCCCCTGCAGCCGCTGAATACGCTCGCTCTCCCCGCCACTGCTCGCTATTTCACGGCAGTGAAAACCCTGACCGATCTTGGTCAGGCGTTGCTGTGGGCGAAAGCGGTGGGAGTCGATATTCTTCCCCTCGGCGGCGGCAGTAATATTGTCCTTGCGGCCGACTTTACCGGGTTGGTTATTCAGTTGCAGATAGCGGGTCGTGAGCGGCTTGAGCAAGAGGGGGCGAAAACTGATGCCGTACTGGTTCGGGCGGGTGCCGGAGAGAACTGGCATGAATTTGTGCTCTGGACCATCGAACAGGACTGTTTCGGGCTGGAGAATCTCTCCTTGATACCGGGCTCTGTGGGCGCTGCTCCGATTCAGAATATCGGTGCTTATGGGGTTGAGATCAGGGATCTGTTCCACAGTCTGGACGCGATCAATGTGCACACTGGCGAGTTGGTCACCTTTGAGAGGGCGGACTGCGGCTTCGGTTATCGGGACTCTGTATTTAAAGGTGAGGCGAGAGATCGTTTTATTATTGTTTCGGTCACTTTTGCGCTGTCCCGGAAGTTTGCGTCTTCTCTTGGTTATGGTCAACTGCATCAGGCGGTATTGAAAGCTGCTGATGGTCAGCGACCGACTGCAGCACTGGTCAGTGATGTGGTCTGTGCCATTCGTAGTCGTAAATTGCCTGATCCACAGGTGCTGGGTAATGCCGGCAGCTTCTTCAAAAATCCGCTGGTGACGGAGGCGGATTATCGAAAGCTGAGTGAACAGGAACCGGGACTGCTCGCTTACCCGGCAGAAGACGGTTTCTGGAAACTGGCCGCTGGTTGGTTGATTGAGTGTTGTGGTTTCAAGGGTGTTACCAGGGCGAGTGGTGTGGGGGTTTACCGGGAGCAGGCGCTGGTGCTGGTTAACCATGGTGGTGCCACGGGCCGGGATGTGCTGGCGCTGGCCGAGGAGATCAAGGTAGCGGTTCTGGCGCGCTTTGCGGTTGAGCTTGAGATTGAGCCGCGGATTTACCGTTAGTTTCTGGCGTTATCTGTTTTAACACCATAAAAAAAGCCTCGATCATTCACTGATCGAGGCTTTTTTTGTTCTGGCTATTTTGGGAATCAATATTTGAGGACATCCATACTTTGTATCTCGAAATTTATGGATGTCCTGTACCAATCTTTTTCATATGATCTCTTGATATTACTGGCTTGTAGCCAATCAGTTTTAAAATTTGCCTACACTTTTTGAACAGTGACTGTCGTGATATGGCAAGGGTTTCTTACGCTTTATTTCGCTGAGCGAATAGTGTAAGCCCAGTGCCCACTTCGAGTTTTCTCAGTAAAAACAAAAGAGTAGATATTTCGAACGATTTTTTAGAGAGGTGTTGACACCGGTTTGTCGTGGTTATAAAATTCGATCCGAAGTTTGAGAGGGGCGGCGGAAATTGCTGCCTGGATCTCAGGAAGGGGCCTTAGCTCAGCTGGGAGAGCGCAACACTGGCAGTGTTGAGGTCAGCGGTTCGATCCCGCTAGGCTCCACCAAATTCCTTAATAAGGAATGTATTGTGTCCCGTTCGTCTAGTGGCCTAGGACACCGCCCTTTCACGGCGGTAACAGGG
>CAMRBW010000196.1 GCA_947040555.1 uncultured Oceanospirillales bacterium
AGAGTAGGAATTGAGAGTAGGAATTGAGAGTAGGAATTGAGAGTAGGAATTGAGAACAAAGAAGGATAAAGACGAGAAATTGGAGGCAGATCCGCCAGCCACACCCCGGCACACGCACGCACTGCTACCGTTGCTCCCTTCCGGGCCTGGCGGAGTTCACAGCTGCACATTGCGAGGGGACCGACAGATCCACCACTGAGCATCCGAAACAGTTCTCGCTCCGGACGGATGCCTATTCTCCACAAACGGAACAGCGATGCAAGAAATTCTTAAAATGCCCGACACTTTTCCGTACCGCCGGATTCGCAAAACCCCGTTGAACAGGTCAGGCACAAACCCCAAATACACGCTTAAGGTTCTGAATGTAATCCTGATCAGTACACAAGGTCTTGCCGGGGGCATCAGAGATCTTCGCCACAGGCTGACCATTGCAGGAGATCAACTTCAACACCACACTCAATGGCTTACCACCAACATCATTGGTTAACCAGGTGCCAATACCAAAGCTGGTATTGATACGACCGGCAAAATGGTGGCTGATCTTGCAAGCTCTGGTAAAATCCAGACCATCACTGAACACCAGCACACGGGTGAGTGGATCAATATCCAACTGCCGGTAATGGGCGATTGCGCTCTCGCCCCAGCTAACAGGATCACCTGAGTCATGGCGCATACCGGTAAAGCGTGTGGCCAGCTCCCGGTCAAAGTCTTTCAGGAAAGCGGACATACAGATCGTATCTGTTAAAGCTATGCCCAACTTGCCGTTGTACTCTTTCAGCCACATCGCCAATGCTTTGCGCTGACTGAGCGCCAGGTCATCCACCAGCGCTTGATGGGCCTGCAACCATTCATGGCCCATGGTACCCACCGGCTGTATACCCAGCTCTTTAGCAAACCGAATATTACTGGTGCCCTGAATGAATTCCGGCACCTCCCGCACCAGGGTATGCAGCAGCTCCTCATGCCATACAGCACTGAACCGGCGGCGGGTACCAAAATCAACAAAATGAAAACCCTCAGCCGGGTCGACATGATCCCGCAGCCACTGGATTTTTGTCTGCAGTCTCTCCCGCCCCTGCTCAAGGCTGGCGCCCTTCTGCAGGGTGCGGCCATACAGCTCACTGACGATAGCCAGAATGTAAATTTCAAACAGGGTCACTTCCAGCCAGGAGCCCTGCACATTGATCTGCAGGGCATCTTCGGTAATCTCGACACTGACCGCATCCGGATCAAGCCGATGCTGTTCCAGCCAGTCCAGATAGTCCGCCTTGAATATCCCGCCCTCGGCCAGCCATTGCTTTTCCTCTGCCGACAGGTGCAATCCCGACAGCGTTTTAATCTGTTCACGGACCTCATCCGCCAGCGGACGCAGATCGACTGCGGATCGGCAGTGGAAGCGGGCATCCACGACAGCAGACGGGTAATGATGAAACATCGCCTGCTGCATGGTCAGCTTGTAGTAATCGGTATCTAGCAGGGAGGAAATAATCGGATAAGACATATTTATAAACGCAATAAAGGCAGCCATGCTGCCCATAGGGAAATCTGCGCCGAGAGCTTACATCACCTGCAGCTGCTCAACACTCTCGATAATATCTATTCCGGCATCAGCCATTTCACGCAGTGCCTGTTCGACAGATTCAGGGGCTAAACCACGAGCAGCGCCCTGATTCACAACCACATGAAAACCGGCACGAGCCAGTTGCATAGCGGATGTTTTTACGCAAAAATCAAGTGCCAAACCGCCTACCAGCACGGTTTCAACGCCACGCACTTTCAGAAATTCGATCACACCGGTACTCAGCTGCTCTCGCAAATCATGGTAACAGCAGCCGTAGGGGTGCATATCCGGCTCCACACCTTTCCAAACGAAAAAATCATACTCGGTTGGATGGGGTAACCCCTCCACCAGCTCAAAACCAACGCTCCCCGGCACACCATGGCGTGGCCAACGCACATCAACATTGTCACCGTCAATCACTGAAAGAGGTGGATTCTGTTCATCCGCTTCCCATATCGCTCCGGCGGGATGGGCATCCTTGGCACCAATGCGAAGAGAGGCAAAGCCAGCCTGCTCATTCAGCTCAGCAACGATTTGATCACCCTCAGGAATGGGCAATTCATCAGGACAGCGCAGTGTAAAGCAATTTTGCACGTCCACATCGAGCGATGCCACCTTATCCCGAGCAAGAAGAAGAACTCCCCCTGTATTTAATGCAATCGTTGTTTCCACAAGCCCCCCTCCGCGTTAATGAATGAGATTCACTAACATAGTGAAACTGATTCCAAAAGCTGTCAAGATAAACTAACCATCCCATAATGAATGATCATTCGACCCGACAGGACGCACTACCCCGTGACGGATACAGAACCAGATACAGAACAGCTTCCCCTGTCCATGGCGCTGATCTCCGTGGATACGGTTGTCCTGCGGCTGCACAGCGGCCAACTGCAGGTATTGACTGGCTCAACCCGTCACCCCAATGCCCAGCATCCCAGGGCACTGCCAGCAGGTCGCATCGATATGAGCCTTGACCATGAACTGGAACAGACCGCCCGGCGCCATATCCGTATGCTGACCAAAACGGAACCTTCATGGCTGGAACAGGTAGAGACGACCGGTAATGATCGCCGGGACAGCCGGGGTTGGTCTCTCACCGTCGTTTATTTTGCCCTGATGCGTTATGAAGAAGGTACTGATACGCCAGAGGCCCAATGGCACAACATTCCTTCAACCAATGAATTACCTTCTCTGGCTTACGATCATCAGCAACTATTGAAGACGAGCATTGACCGCCTGTGCAGCAAGATTCAATACACAACACTGCCACTCTATTTACTGCCGGAAACCTTTACCCTGTCTGATATTCGGGATGTTTTTCAGAGTCTGCTGGGTAAAGCGCCGCCTATGCGCTCGATTCGCAATCGTTTTAATGAAGATAATGTCCTGAAAAACACGGGGAAAAAACGCTACGGTAGCAACAGACCGGCCAGCCTCTATCGTATTCGGGAAGGGACAACCTCTCGGCTGTTTTCCCGGATTTATGAATCGACCTTGTAGGGCGCTATTCGGACTGTGACCCTCTATTTTTTGCTGGAAACTCATCACCTTTTCATCTTATTGCTAACGATATCCAGCTTAATATAAGACCAAGTTCTACTGTATGGGTGTCATTTATCCCGTTCAGTACCCGTACGGTTGTAATCAAATATTTTCTGCTCGAGAACCAAGTGGCAAGGGGGCTCCGGAGATGAAAACAAATGGTCCGGTACTTAGATTGTTCATCATTTCACTCTCCATAATCAAACCGTAATCAAACCGTAATCAAACCGTAATCAAACCGTAATCAAA
>CAMRBW010000197.1 GCA_947040555.1 uncultured Oceanospirillales bacterium
ACTTCCTGAACCCCAACCTTCCGGGAACGGAAATCTTACCGCCGTTAACAGACCTGGAGCCCAGCACACCATTACCGACAACGCCCTGTGGCGAGAATGGTGAGTGTCTGGAAGATGATGACTTCCTGAACCCCAACCTTCCGGGAACGGAAATCTTACCGCCGTTAACAGACCTTGATCCGTCTACACCAACCGTGGAGAAAAGAATAGCTGATATCCTCGCGTGGGATTTCGAAGAGATCCGTCAGCTGTGCTCGGCAGAGGGTACTGAATGCAAACTGGATGACAATCAACCGGTATTCATTGATACCACTCACCCGGTACGCAGTGGCGGTTATAATCTGGCGGTAAGACCCACGTCAGCCAATAATGAAATTTTTGCCTACACCAGACATAACAGAAAGTGGGCGGATTCAACGCTGGAAGTCAGTAGTTCCGACTATGCGCCTACGGGCCAGTGTTATATCAACAATGTAACGGGCAGTGGCTTTGAATTAATCCACACCCTGAATGTCACACTGCCAGAGGCTGAAGATTTCGACAGTAACGGTATTGCTTATACCGCGTGCTATGTCGAGGAAAATTCACCGGCAGGTATGACTGAACAGCACGCACTGTCTGTAGAGTATGGTTCTTACGAAGCCAGTCAGACATTGGCGGATATTCTTTACGATCAGGTCAGTAAGCGTGGAGAGATACCCGCAATAGACCTTGAGCCTGCGGTATTGGTTAAAACCTACCGGGCCCATTTGGGCGAGGAGTTTATCGGTCACCCTGATAACAGCCAGGTTGCCGACTATACGTTCACAGAGGGCAGCCGGCACGTTGTCAAAATCAATGGTGATGGCAAATTTATTGCTAACCGGGAAGGCAGTGCGGTTATGGAGTTAACGTTGAAGAACGGAATCCTGCATCGCTCCATCTTCTTTACTGAGCCGAATACGTTTATTGAACCGGAGAGTGAGGTCTCGGCAAGGAACGTTCACGGTGAGCAGCGCCGATATAATATGGGAGACGAGCTGTCATACCATTACACTGGCAGGTTGTTTTCAACACGGGTTGATAAACAGTGCAGCTATGAATGGCCGTATACCACAAAGCCGGGAACAGATACCTCCGTAGGGACAGAGTATTGTGTTGAGAATTTCGGTGATACCACATTGCCTGCCGGTGAATTTATGGCTTACCTGAAAGAGCAAAGTGATAACAGTATTGTTTGGGATACAACTCCTAATAACTTGGACTTTGCTGCTGGCTCAATTGCAGCAAACTATGGTTATGCGAAGTGGGATGAAAGCCAGAAGACTTATATTGGTAAGGCGACAAATCTGGATCATTACAGAGGTGAGTCAACCTCAGCGTTTATGTATCACAAGAAGCCATTAAGCCATTATTCCTGGCTTAATGATGTGGGTGATGAAACTTACGCCAAGTATGTCTATTCATTCAGTGATCCTATTGTAACGGGATATATAGATATACTTGATGAAGAACTCGGTCAGCAGGTTGCTTTGCAGGTCAAACGCACTACCTTGGACGTTGTCGGATCCATTCACGATAAAAACACCGGTAACTTTATCCGTGATAATTATATTGAACAATGTGATGTCTGGTTTAATCCTGAAGTCGGTCCGGTAAGGGTTTTTTGTACTGACGACACAGACAGAACAGATGATGAAATGCAATCCGTAGGTGAGGTTGAATATATCATGCAGCTGAAGTCAATCAGACCTAAAGTCTGAAAACAAGAGGCCCACTTTGCGTGGGCCTCCAGACTGCTGACAAAGCTCTCGCGTTTACCATAAAAATGCAGCCCTTATTCCCATGGTTTGGGATGGGCTGTATTCTCCACTCACAGCTGTTTGGTGATGGTGAGAGACTGCAAGTTACTGTGCGTTTATTTCTTCGGCAAACCCCTTGACCATCTCGGTTCTCAGCTCGTAATAACGCTCATCACTCTTTTGTTCCCGCCTCCGGAGCTCATCCGACATCTACTTCTGATGCGGGAGAAGAGCCTCCTGCATGATCAGAACATCCCTCCTGGTCGCGATATGATCCGGTTCAAGAGCAGCGCTGACCCGTGCGGCCAGCTCATACCTATGCGCTTCAGGTCAGAAAACAGGGATTCGGACATCGGCTACTCACATTGTCGTTATCAAGACTGGCAGGCTAGTACAGCCACCGCCGTCTTTCACCGCGCGGCTATGTAAATGGATTCAGAAGTTTGTGGCCTTTTGTCTTTGTTGCTATCCAAATAGCCATGAGCGGGTAATGAGCCATGAGCGGGTAATGAGCCATGAGCGGGTAATGAGCCATGAGCGGGTAATGCAGCCCACCCCAAACGATGAAAATTGGAGCTGCATTTTCATAGTAAAAAACTTGTTTTCTTATGTTGAGATATTATTGTGAGGTCGCTTTTTTAAGATACGTTGGGGTGCTCGTACATCGGAAAAAGCGTCTTTGAGCTCTTCACACGCCGCTAAATTAATGACTCCAGTCGCAGTTATGGGAGCTTCATGTACGCAACCGAAGAAGGTGTTGTGTGATGCCGGTGTTTTTGGGACATGTTTTACAGGTGTTGTTGGGGTCTCTTTAGAGATTTCTTTCGACTCCGGCAAAACCTCAAGATCGGAGCCAGTACCTTCTTTCACCGTCAACGTTCTCGAAGAATCATCACCTGTTTTTGTTGAATTTTGCAATGTTTTTTGTGGTGGATTACCGATGGTTCTGAGGATATCTTCGATGAATAGAATGCCGTATCTATAATCCTCAGGTTTCATGGTTGTGATCTCTATCAACTCATTTGTATCAGCGCCGGTTAATTTTTTCTCAAAATATTCCTTAAGAATATTCAAATCTTGGTAGATAATTGTAATTTCTTGGATTAGATTTTTGGTATCAAAAGCTTTTTTGGGGGTCAGCGAAGGTTCATAACAAAGTTTGTTTGTCAATGCGCCTATCTTTAATGGTTTATCTTGCAATTGTGGAGGGGGGAATTCTGTAGTATTTGCTTTAGTTAATGAGTTAATGAGTCCATAATCTTAAACCTTTTGATTGATTGTGAAGTAAAGTCCACCATTAGAACAACAGATAAGCAATTTGTTCCATAACAAAGTGCTTAGCATCGCTAACGTGGACTCAAAAAAATCACAATTTTCACCAGTTCAGCGGTTTATGTTATGCAAGCCGCTCTGTCAGCCCGGTTACCCAGCGTACAGGTTGACTAACGGCAGTGGTCAGGATATCTGGCCGGGCGAATACCGTTTCATGGCCCGGCAGACGGCTGGGTAGCAATAA
>CAMRBW010000198.1 GCA_947040555.1 uncultured Oceanospirillales bacterium
GTCAAAAAAGATCTTCGTCAAAAAACACTGCCAATGATATAAGGCATTCCCTTTTGGCAGGATATTTGTCGCACAATAATGTAAATGTATTAATCCCGCTGATATCTGATAAATCACTGATACAAGTCATCACGAGCGTTAACTGTCTCTGATAAAAAGCACCGGCTCTGTCGCTTTGCTCGTTGCTGCCGTGTCTTTCTGATGCTCAACACATGGTTTCAGAACAACGTTTAAAAATCATACAAAAAGGAATAAAAGGTTTTTTATGGATGCTTACGCTGCCCCTTCTGGCAAGCCAAAAAAAAGTTGGCTGGATAGTATTGAGAATGTCGGGAACAAAATTCCAGATATCACCATGCTGTTCTTTATTGCAACGCTGATCTGTATTGCCCTATCCATGGTGCTATCAAACATTCAGTTTGATTATGTCCACCCATTGACACAAGAGCCTATTCAGGTAAAGAACCTGATGACTGCAAATGGGTTGATGAATCTCTTTTCCTCCATGGTCACCAACTTTGTGAGCTTCCCTCCGCTGGGTGTCGTCATTGTTGCGACTCTGGGTATTGGTATTGCTGAGGGCTCAGGCTATATCAATACAGCCTTGAAAAAAATGCTTGCCGTCGTTCCTCTTTCGGCAGTGACGCCTTCCGTTATTTTCATTGGCATTCTCTCTCATGTGGCATCTGACTCTGCCTACGTGATCTTGATGCCGGTCTCCTCCTATATTTTCTACAAAACCGGTAAACACCCCCTGGCCGGTATTGCTGCCAGTTTTGCGGGTCTGGCTGGTGGTTTTACAGCGTCGTATACGCCATCCATTATTGATCCGATTCTGGCAGGCTTTACCGAAACGGGTGCTCAGGTTCTGGATCCGAATTACATCGTGAACGTGCTGTGTAATTTCTTTTATTCATTTGCCTCAACATTTGCCGTTATTGGCTGCTGCTGGTATATCACCGATAAAATTGTTGAGCCTCGGTTAATTGCAACGATTCCCGTCGATGTCAAGCAGGACGACGAGGCAGCGGATCAACCATCGGCACAAGAGGCAAAAGCCTTCCGCATTGCCAATATGACGCTACTTGGTCTTGTTGTGCTTTGCGCTGCCATGATGGTTCCCGAAGGTTCGCTGTTCCGCGCCCCGGATGGCTCTCTCACCAGCCCCCTGGCTCCGGCCATGAAAACCATTGTCCCTATGCTGCTGCTCTTCTTCGCGGTACCGGGTCTGGTCTATGGTTTTATCAGCAAAGAGTTTCAAAGTGCTAAAGATGTGACTCGGTCAATGGAGAATATCACC
Source organism: uncultured Oceanospirillales bacterium (assembly GCA_947040555.1). GTDB lineage: Bacteria > Pseudomonadota > Gammaproteobacteria > Pseudomonadales > Endozoicomonadaceae > Sansalvadorimonas. The sequence continues at coordinate 1,301 of CAMRBW010000198.1, forward strand.
AAGTCATTGGTCTCTTTTATTGTATTTGCCTTCTTCTGTGCACAATTTCTGTACTGTTTTAGCCAGTCCAACATTGGCAGCCTGATCGCGCTCTCGGGCGCAGAAGCCTTGAAAGCGATGAATATGCCCGGTCAAATGACTATTCTTGGTGTAATCTTTCTTACCGCTGCTCTTAACCTGGTGATCACCTCGGCTTCATCAAAGTGGGCCATTCTGGCACCGGTGCTGGTTCCGATGCTGATGGCTGTCGGACTGTCTCCAGAACTGACTCAAGCCGCATTCCGTATTTCTGACAGTGCGATTAACGTCAGTACGCCGATGTTTGCATTCTATCCGCTGATTATTTCCTACATGCAGCGTTACAGTACCCAATCCGGTATTGGGACACTGGTGTCCATGATGGTGCCTTATTCCATAGGCTTGCTTATCACTCTGACCGCTATGTTGTTCCTGTTCTGGGGGCTGGAACTTCCGCTTGGCTTTAACAGCGGTTATACCTACGGTCTGAATTAAACTTAATCAAGGACACCTGATGAATATTGAACAAATACTGGTCGATAATTTCTTCCGTTACATTGCGGTCAGCAGTCAGTCCGATGCCAAAGTAACAACACTGCCGTCTACCGAAGGGCAGCGAGAACTGGCCGCTTTGCTGGAGCAGGATCTGCAGAATCTTGGCTATGGTGAGACCCAACTACGGGACAGTGGTATTCTGATTGTCCGTCTGCCCGGCAATAAAACCGGTGTCAAAACCCTGGGGTTCGTTGCCCATCTGGATACTGTCGATGTAGGCCTTAGCCCGGACATCAAGCCTCAGATGCTGCACTACAAGGGGTCTCCCCTGTGTCTTAACGAGGCACTAAACATAACTATCAGTGAAGAGATTCGCCCGGAGCTGGCCAGGTACCGCGGGCAGGATATTCTATTCTCCGATGGCACCAGCGTTTTGGGCGCTGATAACAAGGCTGCTATTTCGGTTATGATGACTTTGGCCAAGGCGCTTAAAACGACACCTGTCAGCCATGGTGATATCTATTTTGCCTTTGTTCCCGACGAAGAGATTGGTCTCAGAGGCGCAAAAGCATTACCTCTGGAGCTGTTCCCCGTCGACCACTGCTATACCATAGACTGCTGTGAACGGGGCGAAGTGATCTATGAGACTTTCAATGCGGGCAGTGCTCTGCTGACTATTGAAGGGATTACCGCACACCCTATGAGCGCCAAAAATGTGCTGGTCAACCCGAATCTGATCGCTGCCGATTTTATCGGGATGCTGAACGATAGGGGCAAGCCGGAACAGACGGCAGGGCGTGAAGGCTATTTCTGGGTGACCGATCTCAACGGCAACCAGAACAGTGCCAGTGTCTCCGTTGCCATACGTGATTTTGATCAGGACAGTTATGAGGCCCGCAAACACTATCTGGAATTGCTGGCGACCTTTCTGAAAGCCAAGCATCCGAAAGCGGTTGTTGAACTGGATATCACGGATGTTTACAGCAACATAGCGCAGGCTATGGGAGAAGATACAGGAGCGCTGGACAGGCTTTATAAGGCTCTGGAAGATCTGGAGATTCCTGCGAAAACTATCCCTATGCGCGGTGGCACCGATGGTTCAGCGTTATCGGCCCAGGGACTGTTTACGCCGAACTTTTTTACGGGAGCACACAATTTCCATAGTGCATTCGAGTTCCTTCCTCTTCCCTCCTTTGTTGACAGTTACCGTGTCGCCTGGCGGCTGGTAGAGACGGCATAAGAGAATAATGACTGACCTGTTCCAATGGGACAGGTCACTTTATGGGCTATTCCTTAACAGACGAAACATCATTGGTAAACGACTGTGAATGGGCAATTTGTGACGCTGTTGATGAGGTTCCCGGTGGGGCTACTTCTGAGAGGATGGCTAACGCCTCGGGCAATGAAGGCTAATTGATTGAATATCAATAGCCTTCAACAAAAAACGGCTAACGCCTTTATTGACCTTTGCTT
>CAMRBW010000199.1 GCA_947040555.1 uncultured Oceanospirillales bacterium
CTACACTATAGCCTACACTCTTTCCCTACACGACGCTCTTCCGATCTGCCTGATAATCCCAATACCTACTCCAGCAAGGACGGCGCCCAGGAGGCTCACGAGGCGATCCGTCCATCGGATGTGTGTCTGAAGCCAGCAGAGCTCAAAGGGATGGAGCGGGATGCTGAACGCCTCTATGAGTTGATCTGGCGTCAGTTTGTCGCCTGCCAGATGCTGCCGGCCCAGTATCTCAGCACCAGCGTAGTGGTTAAGGCGGGTGATTTTGATTTGAAAGTACGTGGTCGTATTCTCAAATTTGCCGGTTTCACCAAGGTTCAGCCACCCGTATCCAGCAAAGCCGAAGATGTGATTCTGCCTCCCATGGATAAGGGCGAGACCCTGGATATGCAGGCAATCGATCCCCGACAGCTGTTCACCAAACCGCCGGCCCGCTTTTCAGAAGCGGCGCTGGTACGGGAGCTGGAGAAGCGCGGTATTGGTCGTCCATCGACGTATGCCTCCATCATCTCCACTATTCAGGATCGTGGTTATGTCGCCCTGAAGAGTCGCCGGTTCTACGCCGAAAAGATGGGCGATATCGTGACCGACCGGCTGGTGGAGAACTTCCATGATCTGCTGGACTACAGCTTTACTGCGCGTATGGAAGAGAACCTTGATGGGGTCGCGAACGGCAATAAAAACTGGAAGATGTTGCTGAATGGCTTCTACCAGGACTTCCGGGAAACGCTGGAGCATGCCGAGCAGAAAGAGGGCGGCATGCGGGCTAATGAGCCGGTGACAACGGATGTGACTTGTACCGACTGTAGCCGTGCCATGCAGATTCGTACGGCCAGTACCGGTGTCTTTCTGGGCTGTTCCGGTTACGCCTTGCCGCCCAAGGAGCGCTGTAAAAAGACCATGAACCTGATTCATGGTGAGGAGGTCATCAATGCTGATGACGAAAATGCTGAAGTTAATGCCCTTCGTGCCAAGCGCCGTTGTCCGATCTGCGCCACCGCTATGGAGAGCTACCTGCTGGATGAGAAGCGCAAGATCCATGTGTGCGGTAATAACCCGGACTGTGCCGGCTACGAAGTGGAGCAGGGGCAGTTTAAAATCAAGGGTTATGAAGGCCCGGTGATTGAGTGCGACAAGTGTGGCGCGGATATGCAGCTTAAGACGGGGCGTTTCGGCAAGTACTTTGGCTGTACCAACGAAGACTGCAAAAATACCCGCAAGCTGCTGAAAAGCGGAGAGGCGGCGCCGCCGAAGATGGACCCGGTGGATATGCCGGAACTGGCCTGTCTCAAGGTGGAAGATCACTATGTTCTGCGTGACGGCGCTGCTGGTCTGTTTCTCGCGGCCAGCAAGTTTCCGAAAAATCGTGAGACCCGCGCCCCTCTGGTGAAAGAGCTGATTTCGCACCGGGATGAGATCGACAGCAAATATCACTTCCTGCTCGATGCGCCGGTGGCCGATCCGGAGGGTGTGCCAACCATGATCCGCTACAGTCGCAAGACCAAGCAGCAGTACGTAATGACCGAGGTTGAAGGTAAAGCCAGCGGTTGGCAGGCGTTCTATGTTGATGGCCGGTGGGACGTTAGCGACAAACGCAAGAAAAAATAGTGTTTAACACACCCTGATGATGCCCTTTGAAACCCGCTTCCGAGCGGGTTTTTTGCGTTTGGGTTGTTCCCTATCAGTGACGAATAACGCCGACGCTCAAGCCTTCGATATCCAGATGTTCGTGTTCAAGGTCGATTTTTATCGGTTCAAAGTCCTCGTTTTCAGGGTGTAGCCAGACGATATTGTTGCTCTTTTCAAACCGTTTGACCGTCACCTCATCGCCAATACGGGCAATAACGATCTGACCGTTATAGACATCGGTGGTTTTATGCACCGCCAGCAGATCACCGTCCAGAATGCCGGAGTTTTTCATACTCATGCCTTTGACCCGCAGCAGGTAATCCGCCTTTGGATGGAAGAAGTCGGCGGGCAGTTGGCAATAATTTTCAATATGTTCCTGGGCAAGAATCGGAGCGCCTGCGGCCACCTGACCGATAACCGGCAGCCCCTGTTCATGACGTTTACGACCACGGGTGGATACGGGTTTGGCGGGGATGCGAATACCCCGTGAGGTACCGGAAATAACCTCTATCACACCTTTGCGAGCCAGAGCCTTGAGGTGCTCTTCCGCGGAATTGACGGAGCGAAAACCGAGCTGGTGGGCGATTTCGGCACGGGTGGGTGGAAAGCCTGTCTCTTCAATGTGTGTTTGAATAAGAGCCAGTATCTGAGATTGTCGGGGGGTGAGTTTGATCATGGGATTGAGATCTGTGTTTTTATACAGTATCCGGGATTATATACAGCATGGTTTAATGTGGAAACAAGGCGCCCGTTCTGCTGTCCATGTGACGAATGAAAACTTGACATGAACAACGATTTATCAAATCGTTGTTCATGTCAAGGGTTTGAGTTAAGGGTTTGAATCACGGAAATTCAGAAAGTAGCGAGAGGGTAATGTGGGCTGATCATGGCACAGAGTAACACGGTAGAACGTATCCTCGATGCGGCGGAGTTCCTGTTTGCGGAAAAGGGTTTTGCTGAAACCTCAATGCGCTCAATCACCAGCAGAGCCGATGTCAATCTCGCAGCCGTCAATTATCACTTCGGCTCCAAGAAGGTACTTATACAGGCGGTATTTACCCGATTTCTGGACCCCCTTGTCCAGGGGCTGACGGTGACCCTTGATACTCTGGAGGCTTCCGGAAAGAGGCTTGATCTGAAAGCGTTGATCATGCTGTTATTTCACCAGACATTTAAACGGGAAGCACAGGGGCGGGGGGATCCAGGAACGTTCATGCGTTTGCTGGCCATGGCCTACGCCCAATCCCAGGGACATTTACGCCGACATTTGCAGACTGTTTATGGGGGGCTCTTTCGGCGTTATCTGCGTCTATTGATCGATGCGACACCGGGTCTGCCGCTGTATGAGCTGTACTGGCGTGTTAATTTTATGATGGGTGCGGTGATTTTTACGCTCGCTGAATTCGACACGCTCAATGCCATAGGTGCGGCGGAACATAGTCTGACAGCGACCATGGAAGAGACCATAAACCGACTGGTGCCTTTTCTTGTGTCTGGCCTGGAGACGCCACTGTCTGAAAACGCTCCCTTGGAAAACGCTTTATTGGGAAACGCTTTATTGGGAAACGCTTCATTGGGAAACGCTTCATTGGGAAA
>CAMRBW010000200.1 GCA_947040555.1 uncultured Oceanospirillales bacterium
GTTGGCTTTTAACCAATTGGTCGTAGGTTCGAATCCTACACGACCCACCATTTTCAAATTGATTCCCTCAGTTCACATCTCCACACTTTTTACGACTTCTGACTTCTGACTTCTGACTTCTGACTTCTGACTTCTGACTTCTGACTTCTTATAGCTTCATATTCTTCTTGTAAGCATTGACCTCGTCGATACGGGTTTTGAGTGCGGCTTTCTGGCTGAACAGCAGTTTGGGCTGTTCCATGGCGTACTCCAGTTGCTGGATGCAATCATCCATATTGCCCACCAGGAAAAAGTATTCAGCCCTGGACGTGTGTACGCCGGTGATGTCGCCCGCCAGTCCGGCGGTTTCGGCCAGCAGATACCAGATGTAAGGATCCTGTGGACGTTTACGGCTCTCCGCTTTGAGAATGGTCATCGCCTCTTTGTACTGGCCATCGTTATGGAGCAGATCAGCCAGCGTCATGATGACGGGATAGTTGCCTGGGTTGCCGGCCAGCAGTTTGCGCATACCTGCAATCCCACCTTTCTTGTCTCCTTTGGCAAACAGAATCTGGTTGTTGAGAATCTGAACAGGAAGATCATTGCCCTGTGATTTTGTCAAAGCAGGGGCCAGCACTTTGCCAGCCTGTTTGGGGTTCTGCATCTCCAGTTCGATCAAGGCCAGGGCGTAGCGAGTAGCCTGTTCGGATGGGGTGCGGCCAGAGCTCAGCTCCTGCCTGAAACGATTGCGAACAACATCCAGAGATTGGGTCATTTTGACAACGGCACGGTTGCGCATCTGCTCATATTCTCTGGTGTTTCTGCTGGGGTAGCTGGGGTACTGTTCGGCTCGACTTCGCGCATCGGCCACGCGGCTTCGGCTCAGCGGGTGGGTGCGCAGGAATTCGTATTGGGGGCCAGTCCCTTCCATTTTACTCATTCGCTCAAAGAGATCGGCCATCCCCCGCGGATTCATGCTGGCTCGCACCATGGTCAGGATGCCGATGCGGTCGGCTTCCTGCTCGTTGGTGCGGCTGAAGGTGAGCTGTGAACTTTGTGCGCCCGCTATGGTTGATGACAGGGCGGCTACACCAAGATCACCGGCTCCGGCGGCCGCAAGAACAATACTGCCAAGCAGCGCGGCCATGGTAGGGAGAGTCTGTCTCTGAGCCGCTTCAACACCTCTGGCGTAATGACGCTGACTCAGGTGGGCCAGTTCGTGGGCAATAACACTGGCAAACTCTTCTTCGGTTTTAGCATGGAGAAATAACCCGGTATTGATGCCGACCACACCACCAGGTGCAGCAAAGGCATTCAGATAGGGGCTGTCTATGAGAATAATTGAGAGTCTGCGGTTCTGAAGTTGGCTCGCTTCTGCCAGCCGGTAGACGAGGTTCTCTATATATTGAACCAGCTCAGGATCTGTCTCTGTGGGCAGCTGGCTGTGCAGCATCTTCAGAAAAATAGCACCAATTTCCTGCTCCTTTTGCATCGAAACAATGCTGGAACTGGTATCACCAATAACCGGCAGGCTGATGTCTGAGTAGGTTGGAATACTCGCCCCGAGGGAGCTAATTCCGAAAGTTATTAACGCTATTTGCAGAGATTTAAGTAAATGCATGCGCTGAATCAGCATTGAATCCGGTTGGAGATTATGTTGGCTATATTACCCTTACCACAGGTGCGATACTATTGTTTGGGCTTGTTTGCCTGCGGGTTGTTTGCCTGAGGGTTGTTTGCCTGCGGGTTGTTTAAGGGTTATTGAGCATGTGATGGACGATTTCCGTATAGATCGAGAGCTGGATGCCTGTGGCTTCAGTTGCCCGATGCCGCTGCTTAAAACCAGGCAGGTGCTGAATGCTATGGCGGCAGGTGAGATATTAAAAGTTACCGCAACAGATCCCGGCTCAGAGCGGGATTTTGTCAGTTTTACCACTTTAACCGGACATGAGCTGCTTTACAGTGGTGAGCAGTCCGGAATATTTACCTACGTGTTGAGAAAGCATGGATAGAATCGCGATGTTCAGGGTTATCGGTCGTTGGTTTCACCGATACTTTTCTGATGATGAAGCAATTGTACTGTTATTGTTGCTTGTATTTGCGCTGGTTACGATTTTGGCGCTGGGAACCATGTTGGCACCCGTGATAGCCGGTCTTGCCTTCGCTTTTGTGTTGCAGGGTATTGTTAACTGGCTGGAGCGACGAAGGTGTCCACACTTGCTGGCTGTTACCATGGCCTTCTTGCTATTTGTGACCTTGCTGTTGACCGTGGTGCTGCTGATGGGACCACTGATTTGGGAGCAGGGCACCGCATTGCTAAATGAGCTGCCCGGGATGCTGAAACAGTGGCAGGAGGTGCTGCAGGAACTCCCTCAGGAGTATCCCGGGTTTGTCTCCGATTCTCAGGTTATCGCCTGGACGGAAGCTGCGAATACGCAGTTGACACGGGGTGGTCAGTTGCTGCTCTCTTTCTCGCTTTCCAAGCTGCCGAACCTTGTCGGGGTGCTGATCTATCTGGTGCTGGTGCCTATTCTGGTGTTCTTCTTCCTGAAAGACCGGGATGTGTTGTTTAGATGGTTCTCCTCTTTCCTGCCAAAAGAGCGCCGGCTGATTGATCAGGTCGCCGATGAGATGAACAATCAGATCGCCAACTACATTCGTGGCAAGGTCATTGAGATCATGATCGTTGGTGTGACCAGTTATATTACCTTTGTCCTTTTGGGGCTTAACTATGCTGCGCTTCTCGGTTTGCTGGTTGGCCTCTCGGTATTGATTCCCTATATCGGTGCCGCTGTCGTGACTATTCCAATAGCCGCAATCGGCCTGTTTCAGTGGGGAGCGACGCAGCCGTTTTTCATGATGATGACGATTTATGGCATCATTCAGGCGCTGGATGGTAACGTGCTGGTGCCTTTGCTGTTCAGTGAGGCGGTGAACCTGCACCCTATCGCTATCATTGTTGCGGTACTGTTCTTCGGTGGCGTCTGGGGCTTTTGGGGTGTGTTTTTCGCCATCCCTCTGGCGACTCTGATCAAGGCGGTGCTCAGCGCCTGGCCTGACCATGAAGAGTTAGGCGTGCTGTAACATTAGCAGCCTCACCCTCCTTTCGCAGCGTCCCGTTGCCGTCCAGGAGGGTGAGACGAGGTTCCTGACCACTCTGCGACGTGTTAGTCCTCTTCTTTTTTTTCTTCTACTACTTTTTCT
>CAMRBW010000201.1 GCA_947040555.1 uncultured Oceanospirillales bacterium
GAAACCATCGCCAAAGTCATCACCCCGAACACCAAAGCGATACTCTGCGTCCATCTGGCCGGTTGGCCCTGTGAGATGGATGCCATTATGGCGCTGGCCGAACAACACAATCTCTTCGTGATAGAAGACTGTGCCCAGGCTCATGGTGCTAAATACAAAGGTCGCTCTGTAGGTACAATTGGCCATATCAGTGCATGGTCGTTTTGTCAGGATAAGATCATGACCACCGGTGGTGAAGGCGGCATGGTGACCACCAACGATGAACGACTGTGGGATATTATGTGGTCCTACAAGGATCACGGAAAATCCTTTGATGCGGTCTACAACCGACAGCACCCGCCGGGGTTCCGTTGGCTGCATGAATCTTTTGGCACCAACTGGCGTATTACCGAGATGCAATCTGTTATCGGTCGTATCCAGCTGAAGCGTATGGTGAAGTGGACTGAAAAGCGTCAGGCTTATGCAGCTGCGATTGATGAAGTGTGCAAAACCATTCCAGTACTGCGGGTGCCAGAACTACCAGAATACATCGAACACGCTTGCTACAAGCACTATGTGTTTGTGAAACCAGAACAGTTAAAGGAAGGCTGGACTCGGGATCGGATTATTGAAGAGATCAATAACCGTGGTGTGCCTTGCTACCAGGGTTCCTGTTCCGAGATCTATCTGGAAAAAGCATTCGATAATAGCGGTTACAGACCAATAGAGCGATTGCCAGTGGCAAAAGAACTGGGCGACACTAGCCTGATGTTCTTGGTGCATCCGACTTTGCTTGAACGTGAAATTGAGAAAACCGTTTCGGTTATTCAGGATGTCATGGCCTTGGCATCAATAACTACACCCTAGAACGATTGGAATTATTGAGAATGCGGCAGCTACTGCTTTCACTCCCTCGTCCCAGAAAAAGGCTTTTGGGGCTGCTGTTTGATACAGCAGCTATTTTTGTATGCCTCTGGCTGGCTTTTTACATCCGTTTGGGGATAACGGATTCTTTCAGTCTTTATGCCACAGCCTATGTGACTGCATTGATGGTTACTTTACCGTTTCTGGTGAGATTGGGATTGTACCGTGCCGTATTGCGGTATATAGGGTCGGACTCTATCATCACCATTTTCAAGGCCTGTACCTATGCAACGGGTTGTTTGATGCTGGTTGGGTTTGTTTTTGGTCAGGGCTATCTTCCCCGCTCTATACCCTTTATCTATTGGCTGCTGTTGCTGCCGGTAATGACAATCTCCCGCTATCTTATGCGCTCCTGGTTATTGGGGCAGACCATAGTTGATATTTTCCCCGAGTTTTTCTCCCACAAATTTGGGCGTTCTATCCAGGGGATACCCGTTGCGATTTATGGTGCTGGTGTTGCGGGCGTGCAGTTGATGGCTGCTCTTGATAAAGGGCTGGAGTATCGTCCGGTGGCGTTTCTTGATGATAAAAAAGACAACTCCGGTCGTTCTATTCAGGGCAGAAAGATCTATCGCCCCAAGCATTTCCAGCAGATGGTGCAGGAGACCGGCACTCAGGAGATATTACTGGCTATACCTTCTGCCGGCCGGGCGAGAAGGCGGGAAATTGTGCAAACATTGGAGCAGTATGGGCTGCCCATTCGTACGATCCCCGCTATGGCTGATCTGGCCAGTGGCCGGATGAAAATGCAGGAGATACAGCAAGTCGATATTGGTGATGTGCTGGGCAGAGATGAAGTTGCGCCAAGGGAAGATCTGCTAGAGAAATACATAGCCGACAAGGTTGTTATGGTGACCGGTGCGGGAGGCTCTATCGGTTCGGAGTTGTGCCGCCAGATTCTACAGCTACAGCCGTCATATCTGGTTCTCTATGAACACTCGGAGTTCAATCTCTATTCCATTGAGCAGGACCTGCTGAAAATGCAGAACAAGCTGGAGGCCTGTCGATCAATGAAAATTGCCGCAGTTCTGGGCTCTGTAAATAACCCATCTCGATTGATAGAAACCATGAGTAGATTTGGGGTTGAAACGGTCTACCATGCCGCAGCTTACAAGCATGTTCCCATGGTGGAACAGAATATAGAGGAAGGGCTGCGCAATAACACGCTGGGTACACTGTACACTGCACAGGCTGCTTTGATTACCCACGTTGAGCGGTTTGTCCTGATTTCAACCGACAAGGCAGTTCGCCCGACCAACGTGATGGGGGCATCCAAGCGTTTGGCCGAGATGGTATTGCAGGCGATGGCTGATGAAAAAGAGTTACCGATTTATCATGCGGAGCGCTTTGATCTGCCAAAAGGGAGAAAAATTCCTGTTAATACCTGCTTCTCCATGGTGCGCTTTGGTAATGTGCTTGGTTCCAGTGGTTCAGTCATTCCCCTGTTCAGAGAGCAGATCCGCACCGGAGGGCCGATCACCGTGACCCATCCAGACATTAACCGCTATTTTATGACAATTCCTGAAGCGGCTCTTCTGGTTATACAGGCGGGAGCTATGGCGCAAGGGGGAGAGGTTTTTGTTCTGGATATGGGGAAACCGGTCAAGATTACCAATCTGGCAAAGCGCATGATTACTCTTTCTGGTTTGACGGTAAGGGATGAAGATAATCCCGATGGTGATATTGAAATTGCCTTCACCGGCTTAAGGCCTGGAGAGAAGCTCTATGAAGAGCTGCTTATAGGCGATGATATTGCAGGAACCAGCCATCCCAAAATCAGTATGGCGATGGAAGGTAAGATAAGCTGGGATAAGCTGTCTGAGGTGTTGGATAGAACAGGCGAGGCCGCGAAAAATGGCAGTTTCGTGGAGCTACGAGAGCTGTTGTCTGTCGCAGTGAATGGATTTCAGCCGTCAAGTGATATTGTGGACTGGATGTATTTTTGTGACACGAACATTGAGGTTCTTGAGCCGTTACATTAAATGGTAACGATTCTGTTTCTTATTAGATAGGGGGAAAAATAACACGACCTCTGATATATCAGAGGTCGTCTGAAAAATCTGTGT
>CAMRBW010000202.1 GCA_947040555.1 uncultured Oceanospirillales bacterium
TTGTGGATGTCCTTTTTTTTCTTTTTTGAAACTGTGGATGTCCTTTTCTTTCTACTCCTTTGATAACTGAATTATACGCAGTACTCGATAACGCACTCCTTCTGGCAGTAGGTCACTGGCTACCAGTGCAATATGATTAATCTGTAGCTGGTGCGCTAATAACCATTTGTGGTTCTGCATGATGTCAGGCTTTGGCTCTAGATTCCGGCAACGAGCAAGGGTGATGTGAGGTCGGAAGCTGTGCCGGTCAGCGATACAGCCGTTTGCCACCGCAATTTCCTCACACTCTCGATATAGCCGGTACAGTTTACCCATGCGGCGATATGCCACTGTTTTTAAAACCATAACCCGAGGGCGGTGGTGGGGGAAGAAGTCGAGTGCGCCGCTTTTGCAGATAAATCGTGGAAAGTCTGCCAGCTCTTGGGCGAGCTGGTCGCCAATGGCTGACAGTTGATTTTCGGTACACTGTCCAAGAAAACGCAGGGTGAGGTGGTAGTTCTGCGGAGCAACCCAGGAGATGTCCTTGTCTTTCCGTAGCAGATCACTTTGGCTGACCTCCCGGTGAATCGCTACCGAGAGTTCAGGGGGCAGCATATAGGCAATAAAAGCTCTGATATTTTCAGAACGTCTTTTATTGCCGGTGCTGGTCATATATCGCTCAGGTGGAAGCCAGTAGTTGGCTTGCAAGCTGTGCGAAGGCTTTGCGGTCTATCTTTAATCCCGCTTGTAAGCCCGATTTCGATGGCTCCGGCCAAGGCAAAAAATCGTCCGGCACCATAAATCCGGGCAGTTGCTTACGCAGGGCTTGTTGCCATAGCTCTGGTGTAAAATCTCCTCCACATTCTATAAAGGCCACCGGGCGCTGACCAAATTCCTCATTCGGTAAGGGGACAACCACCGTCTGCTGAATCTCCGGCAGACCAAGAATAACTCGCTCTATCGATTCAGGCTGAATATTCTCACCTCCAGATACAAACTGGAAATCAGCACGACCGGTAATCTGAATTAGTCGTCGACCATCATCTTCTAACCAGTGACCTTTATCTCCGGTCACAAACCATCCGTTGTCGGTCAGAGGAAGCTTAAGCTGGCCTTTCTGCCAGTAGCCCTTAAAGAGGGAGATGCCTTTGACGAGTACATTTCCCTCGTCGTCAATTGTGACCTGATTGCCAGACAGCAGAGCCCCAGAGGTGACTGCACCGCCATCGCCAAATACCGGGCTACCGGTACAGATCTGGGAGCTCATCTCGGTCATGCCGTAGGAGGTCAGCATGGTGATGCCCTGTTGTTGACAGCGCTCGACCAGATCGGCCGGCACATAGCCCCCTCCCATCAGGATCAACCGTGCCTGAGTCTGGCTGAAATCCAGCTGCTCATCCTTGATCAGGCGGTAGAGCTGGGTATTGACCAGCGAGAGATGAGAAACCTGACGTCGTATAAGTGTTGCCGTCAGATCGGAGCGGTGATCAGGCAGAATAACTGTGGCGCCAGCCAGTAGACAGCGGAACAGTGTCGCTAATCCACCAATATGAAACAGGGGTAGGGAGAGCAACCAGCTATTGCCGGGAGCCAGAGGGATATTTTCGAGAGAGGCTTCAGCGCTGGCACGATGACAGGAAAAATTGTGCGCCGCCGCCTTGGGCAGACCACTGCTGCCGGATGTCAGCACCAGATTACAGATCCTATTATCATCCCAGCTAAACGACCAATCGGTTACCTCAGTCCGCCCCGGCGCACAGAGAAACCTGATACTTTCAAAAATATCAGGGGCTATATCCTCATCCCCCCAGAAGGCGTGAATGCCAACCTGTTCGGCAATGGCGGTCAGTTTCTGCTTCGGAAATGAGGGGTTGACTGGCAGTACAATAACGCCTGTACGCAAACAGGCCAGAATCAATGCTACCAGCCGAGGGCTGTTGCGCCCGCAGACCATCAATACATCGCCACTGATCAGGCCGCTCTGCCGAAGAGCACAGACCACCGACTGCACCCGTTCATCCAACTCACGAAAAGTCCAAAACAACTCACCGGTCATCAGGGCGATATCATCAGGCCGCTGCCGAACCTGCACCGCAACAGGGCACTCAAACATGGGAAGACCATACCGGTTTTAGAGAGGACCACGGAATAACAGGACGATCGGGAGAATTACACAACAATGGGCTCTCCAGAGCTTTTTTAAAAAGAGAATGTTCAAAAAAAGAATGGTTTAAAAGTGAGTGGTTAAACACTGACAGGGTATCCAGACCGGGAGCCACATCTGGGGCAAAGTTCATCGATAGAGAGGCCAGAGCATCAATGCCGATATTGCTTTCGTAAGAAGCACTGATCACCAGCGCCAACTCATGTTTTTGCGCCAATCGGGCAAGTTCACGACAACGCCAGATGCCACCTGCCAACGTCGGCTTAACGACAAACGCTGCCAAGCCTTCAACCCCCTTATCAAGCCTTTTTTCAAGCTTTCTTTTAAACAACGCGCATGAACCACCGTGGCGCCATTGCAGGCTCTCATCCAGCGCCACCGGCATCCTCTCCGACAAAGCAAACGCTGCCAGTTCGTCGGGGTTTTTCAGAGGCTCTTCAATAAAGGCGATCCTCTGTTTTGGTATCTGCCGGGCAAAAGTACATGCCTGTTCATACGACCAACATCGATTACCATCAAGACGTATCATTGTAGAAGCTGGCAGTAACTTATCCATCTGGCAGACCAGTGCGATATCATCAGCCAGTGGTTGTCGTCCGACTTTTATTTTTACTACTGAAACATCTGAAGTTAGTGATTCTGACTGACTGAGAATAGTGTTATTACCGCCACTTAACAGACGACAAATAGGAAATTTCCCAGACTGTATTTTTTCTAGCTGTACTTTTTCTAGCTGTACTTTTTCTAGCTGTA
>CAMRBW010000203.1 GCA_947040555.1 uncultured Oceanospirillales bacterium
ATGGGTGGATGGATAGCTCTATGGGTTATTGTACGTGCAGTGCTTGGTGGAATGCTATCGTGTTCATTTTTCTAAAATAAAAAAGAGCCTCCGAAGTGGAGGCTCTGAGAGGGAATATTACAGTTCCAGCTCTTGGCTGATATAGGCGAGCAGCTCCTGCTCATTGGTGCAGGCGGCCAGGGATGCACGGAATTCATCGCGCATAATCCGGCGAGCCAGCTGAGCAAAGATCCGCATATGGGTGTTGCCGGCATCGCTCTCCCGAACGGTCAGCATAAAGACCGTATCGGTGAGCATCTCATCCCCTTCGTTCCACAACACCGGCTTCTTCAGCTTCATAATGCTGATGGTGTTGGCGGCGATAGCGTCGGATTTACAGTGGGGAATAGCGATACCAAAGCCGAGCATGGTCGGGGAAACCTCTTCCCGCTTCCAGATTGCAACTTCGGCCGCATAACTGTTTACCAGTCGTCCATTTACCTGCAGGTTATCGATCAGGGTCTTGATCACTTCTGCCTTGGTATGACACTCGGCATTCACCAGAATAGTGTCGCCAGACAGAATCTTCAGCTGGCTGGCCGCGCTTTGACGGTAGTCCTGCAGCAGGGTACGAACCTCGTCAGCGGTTTCCAGTTCCAGAGCTTGAGCCAGCAGAGTTTCGCAAGTCTCGAAATCCAGACCACTGATCGCCTCTTTCACTTCCGGAATACGGGGAGCACCCAGACTGATCTCATCCAGCTGCAGGCCAACCAATAGCGGCATATGAACAGGATCACCGGCAAATTCACCACACATACCGACCCAGGAACCGGCTTTGTGGACTTCAGTGACGATATGCTTCAGCTGTCGTAGGAAAGCTGGGTTCAGCGAGTCATAGAGATTCTCAACATAGGCGTTGCCACGGTCTGCCGCCAGGAAGTATTGGGTCAGATCGTTGCTGCCGATGCTGAAAAAGTCTACGTAACGTACCAACTGATCGATGATGAAGGCACAGGAAGGAACTTCCAGCATCATGCCCAGAGCGACGTTCGGGTTATGTGCCACCTGTTGTTCAGTCAGGGAAGCAATGACCTCATTAAAAGTTTCACGCAACCAGCGGGCTTCAGCAACGGTCGCTACCATGGGTATCATGATTTTGCAGTTGCCATAAACGGCAGCTTGAAGAATGGCGCTCAGCTGGGTTTTGAAATAGTTCAGATATTCTGGATAGATGCGAATGGCTCGGTAACCCAGGAAAGGGTTTTCTTCCGCGCCGATATTGAAGTAGTCAACCGGCTTGTCTCCACCGATATCCATGGTGCGGATAATCACCGGACGGTCACCGGCACACTCCAGAGTTGCCCGGTAGATGGCCAGTTGCTCTTCTTCAGAAGGTGCCTGGCTGCGATCCATGTAGAGCATCTCAGTCCGGAACAGACCGATACCTTCTGCACCATTGGCAAAAGCGGCAGCTGCTTCTTCGGCGCTGGCGATATTGGCAGCGACTTCCAGACGACGACCGTCTTTAGTGCTGGCCTTTTCGGTCAGGTAGTTTTTCTGTCTGGCTGCGATGCGATCTTGTTTCTGTTGTTCCAGCTGGTAGTAGCGGATCACAGATGCCGATGGCTGGGCAATCAACAGACTGTTATGAGCATCAAGGATGCAGCGCTCTTCAGCAGCGATGTGGTTTCTGGCCTGATCCACGCCAACCAGTACCGGAATACCAAAGGAGCGCGCCAGGATAACGGTATGGGAAGTAGAGCCGCCGGACTCCATGACCAGACCTTTCAGAAACGTGCGATCCAGAGCGAGAAACTGGCTGGGTGCCAGGTGATCGGCAAGACAGATACTGTCTTCTGTCAGTGTTGCATCGGTGGTCTGGAAACTCTCTGGACCATAGACTTCTACAATCAGACGACTGCAGACGTCACGAATATCCAATACCCGTTCACGAAGATAGCTGTTGCTGGAATCACCAATCAGATCAACAAAGAACTGTTGAGTGGCGAGTACCGCTTCGAGTATAGAACCGCCTTCTTGCAGGTGGTTATCGAGAGTGCTGACCAGTTGTTGATCTTGCAGCAGTGCCAGATGAGCTTTGACAATAGCCTGCTCCTCACCGGTGCTGTGTGCAGCCTGATCTTTCATCACCGCCAGAAGATGTTGTTTTGCGATAGCAAGGCGCTGGGTTTCTTCTTCAGTAGAGCCCTTGCTAACGGTGTCCGCAGAGAGTGTTAATACGGGCTCGCCAATATGCACGATCTTACCCGCAGCCATTCCCTGACTAACCGTTGTGCCGTGAAAGCTCACCATTGTCTCTTGGGACATTATCTGGCTGAGCATATAAGGCAGTGGACGCTGGCTATTATCTTCAATTTCTGGCAATGCATCATCACAGTTCAGGAAATCGCCTTCAAGAAACTGCTTAAGTTGTTGCAGGGCTGATTCAGGAGAGTTCTCTTCCATAGTAATCAGACACTTGTCGTTCAGTGCAATATCACAGGAGATCATCGACAGAACGCTGGTGGCATCAGCGATTTTATTGTTACGCAGGTTGGTAATCTGTACCTGGCAGCCGAGATTGTTCACCATTTCCATAATGGCACTGGCAGGACGGGCATGGAGTCCATTGGGCAGCGCAAAGTGGTATTCAAAGCTTTTAAACATGATTCTAAAACCGGTATAAATAATTATGGTGTATGTACAGATGCCCCATTAGTTAAGGGTCATCTGACATTCCAGATGTTGATGAAAGAGTTCGATAAATGCCGGCATGATTCATGCCGACACTTGAAAAATTTAATTATTATCCAGGCTGTTACTTTGCTCAGGCTGTCAATTAGCTCAGGCTGTCAAT
>CAMRBW010000204.1 GCA_947040555.1 uncultured Oceanospirillales bacterium
CTTTTGTGAATTGCTTTTGTGAATTGCTTTTGTGACTCTTTGGTGGAGCGGGCTACGCGTGACCGGTTTCGTGGCTAAGAAGTGCCGGATCAACCACGCCAATGCGAGCACATGCCTGAGCAAAACGCTGATCAAACGGGGTGCTGAAGAGAATGGATTTATCCGCCGGGCTGTTCAGCCAGACATTGCTGACCAGCTCCTTCTCCAGCTGCCCAGGGCCCCAGCCGGCATAGCCCAAGGCCACCAGATAGGTGGCAGGGCCACTGTTGTTACCGATCGCGATTAGTATCTCGTGGGACGATGTCAGGGCGATATCAGGGCTGACCAAAATGGACGAAGAATCCTCCAGCACACCCTCATGGGTATGCAGAACAAAGCCACGTTCAATATCAACCGGGCCACCAAACAGAATATTGTCAAAGTGCAATGTTGAAGCGTTACAGGCGATACCGGTCTGCCGGAACAGATCAAACAGAGGGACATCCAGAGGCTGATTAATAATCAGCCCCATCGCCCCTGCCTCGTCATGCCCACACAGGTAGATTACCGAACCGGAAAAGTAAGGGTCACTCATTGTGGGCATGGCGATAAGCAGCGTATTACGCAAACTGCTTTTGGTCATCAACATATTTGAGTCGTCAACACAGCTGTGCCAGGAGCTCCTGATCAACCACTGAACAGGTCTCCGGGCTCAAAGCGCCAAGTACGAATAATCTCGATGGCATCATACTTCTCCAGCTCTGGTGGAAACGAAGAATAGGGTGCAGCCATACGGACAATTCTTAGAGCAGCCTCATCGAGAACCTTTTCCCCCGAAGAACGAATAACCTCCACATTCTTAAGGGAGCCATCACGATTGATCTGTACAGCAAGACGCAGTTCGCCGTAAATCTTGTCTCTGCGCGCCTCTACAGGATAGTTGAGTTGGCCTATACGTATAACTTTTCGTCGCCAGGCTTCCTGATAATACACATCAGCCTTGCGGGTCGAGGCCGTGTTTATACGGTGTACAACCGGCTTTTTGGTATAGGCTTGCCGCTTCTGAAAAAACATGGCTTCGAGGCTGGCAATTTCCACAGAAAGATCGCTCTGTCGATCGGGATTCTGGCGGTCATCAACAGGTACTTCGGTCTCATTAAACTCCTCTGTGACGACTTTTTCCAGAGCCGTTATAGTGGTGATTTTAGTGACCTTCTCCGCCTCCACCCTCGGCAGAGCGGCAGCTTGTTGCTGCAGCTCAACCGGTTTGATGGTGTTGTCCTGATACGGTGCCGGCATGTCACTGGATGTCATTGCCTTTTCATCCAGAGAGCCACTGCCCTGCTGATTGCTCTGGGCAAGATAGTCTGCCTTATCAGGCTCCTTATCGGTCTCGAACGTTGCCAGCGTGATCTCAAGAGTCTGGGCTGGCAGCGCAGCCGGCTCCATAGAGAAGCTAACGCCATAGATCAGGGCAACATGAAGCGCTAAAGCAATGCCCGAACTGGTCGTAATGGTCGGACGAGAATGATAAGTTTCTGCCATGGTATTCAAAAACGTCTTTATGGTTATGACTCCTGCATCATGCCGGTGCTTTATCGGCTGTTCAGCTTATTCGAGATAACATCCATCAGTTGTTCAGCGATCAACACCCCTTGCTGCTCTTCAATTTCACGAATACAGGTTGGGCTGGTGATGTTGATTTCCGTGAGATAGTCGCCAATGACATCAATGCCCACGAAAATCAAACCGTGCTCTTTCAGTGTGGGGCCGACTTGTTCAGCAATCCACCGGTCACGCTCAGACAACGGCTGACTGACGCCGGTTCCGCCAGCAGCCAGATTACCACGGGTCTCTCCCTTCTTGGGAATGCGAGCCAGAGCAAACGGTACCGGCTCACCATCAATCATCAGAATACGCTTATCCCCCTGGGTTATCTCGGGAATAAATTTCTGAGCCATGATCTGTTCCTTACCGTATTTGGTCAGGGTTTCCAGAATAACGCTGGTATTCGGGTCCCCGTTTTTGACCCGAAAGATAGCCGTGCCACCCATACCATCAAGAGGCTTCAAAATAACGTCCTGATGCTTGGCGGCAAATGCCTTCAACAGCCCCATATCCCGGCTGACCATGCACGGGGTACAGCACTGAGGAAAGAGCGTTGCGAAAAACTTTTCGTTGTAATCCCTCAGGCTGGAAGGCTTGTTAACAATCAAAACGCCTGCACGTTCGGCCTGCTCCAACAGATAAGTACTGTAGATGAATTCATTATCAAATGGCGGATCCTTGCGCATAAGAATAACGTTAAGAGAGCTAAGCTTCTCGGTGCGATAATCACCAAGGGTAAACCAGTCATCAGGATTGGTCCGCACATCCAGTGGCGCCATTCTTCCCATCGCCACACTGTCTTCCTGAAACAGATCGCCCTGCTCCATATAAAAGAGCTGCCACCCTCTTTTTTGTGCAGTCAGCAACATGGCCAGCGAAGAATCTTTGTGGAAGTTGATGTCCTGAATCGGATCCATCACGATGCCAAGGCGGATTGTCATGTTATTTCGCTCACAAAATGTTGTAATTTGCTGGCATTCTAACGAAACATCTCTTGCGAACACACCCCACAGCCTCCCA
The DNA here is from genome assembly GCA_947040555.1 of uncultured Oceanospirillales bacterium. Classification (GTDB taxonomy): domain Bacteria; phylum Pseudomonadota; class Gammaproteobacteria; order Pseudomonadales; family Endozoicomonadaceae; genus Sansalvadorimonas. The sequence goes on from CAMRBW010000204.1 coordinate 2,608, forward strand.
TAAAGTGTATCGGTTCAAAACAGGCTTTGTGGCGCACGCTTTTGATGTGTGTTAAAACAAAAGACAAATAAGAAAATTTCATCCAGTGTTCGTACTACTTTCCCTCTGGTCGTTAAATAAGGAATGTGGAATAACGAACACCCGCTGGAGAGGTGATAAAAACAATGAACAACTCTTTTGCGGGCTCCTGGACAAGAGCCATCAGCTGGACAAGAGCCATCAGCTGGA
>CAMRBW010000205.1 GCA_947040555.1 uncultured Oceanospirillales bacterium
GGCTGTACGATGGCAGTGTGCCTATAGCTGGTGAGGTTGGGTATGTAGTTGATTGATACTTTGTCGGAGAATAAACAACTGACTCCGATGGCGGTACGGTTGCAACTGGGAAGCTTGCTTCTGCACTTAATTGATGGTTATTTTTTTCTGATTCGGTAGAAGACTGATCTTCTGTTTTTGGCATTTCAAAGGGCTTGTAATGAAAAAATGTTTCCGTCTCTGTGTTTTTTTCTAAATATGTATTTGAATCGGCGTGAGAAGCCAATGCAAATATACATAATGCAATGATTGCTGAAAGGTTTGTTTTTCTCATAACTAAGGTCTCCATGTTTTTAATTGTAAAATCATAACTGTAAGGTACTGTAAAGTACGGCAAAGGCAGTTAACCAATTGCTAATATGTATGACCATTAAATTTTTTTATTTATCCAGTTTGTTTCCTATTGTCAGTCAAAATAACAATTTGATATCGGTAATGTTAGTTATGCTTACTTAGTGAGGGCCTCTTCTAGGTAAACACGGGTTAATCCCGAGTTCTGGCAAATCAAAAGTGCCACGATAATAGTGTCAGTTTCTTTCCGGGGAGTGGTTTGAAGCCGGGACGTATGGGGAAGCTATTTCTATAAGAGGCCCCGACTCTCTCACAGTCGGGGCTTTTTCAGGCTCTGCAGGCGGGATGATCAGTGGCTCATGGCCGCTCTGTGACAGGCGATAAAGTGATCCTGATCAATCTCCCGCAAGCTAATGTCGTGTGCTGAACACTCGGGGGTGGCATAACGACAACGCCTGGCAAAGCGGCAACCAGGCTCAGGGTTGATCGGTGAGCTGATCTCCCCTTCCAGCCGCTCCCGCTCCATAGGATGATCGAGATCGATGCTGGGAATAGCAGACAACAGTGCCCTGGTATGGGGGTGCGATGGATTGCTGAACAGCTTGTCCACCGGTGCCCTCTCGACCAGCTGACCCAAATACACCAGTACATGCACCAGGTCTATGACTCCGGAGAACCGGCATGGTGCTCGCATAACGCACCTGTGCCGTGTTGCCTTCCCCCTCAGCCAACAGGGTCGGCGTTCTCGATGATGGTTTCGGGGCTCACTCTCTAATAAAGAGCAGAGCCTGTACGTTCCCCTGTCAACGCTTAACCATTGCCATTACTGACAACCGCCCATGACTCGGGGTTCCGGCGGTTTGCCAGGCCTTACCGGATGAAGGGCTTTCACCTTCAATCTTTTGCCGATTTAGCTCGGCGCACTGGGTGTCCTATTTTTTTAATGGTTATGCCGAAGGCTACAATACCGAGTGCAAAATCAGGGCGACCTTCGTCAATGGCGACTGGAGCGACGAACATTACTCACGGGGCTACGGGGTGGGAAGTGCAGAAGTTTGGGGACGTGGCCGCCTCGGTCCGTGCTTATATGCATAACCTCAATACCAACCATCAGTATGAAGTGATGCGGGAGCTCAGGGAAAACCGTGAGCCGGTCACCGGCGTGGTATTGGCCCATGGGTTGCACGCCTACCCCATCCGGGGAGCCGATTATATTCAGGAGCTGGTATCAATGATTAACAGTAATGGCTTGCTGCGATATGATGCGTTGAATCTGAACCCATGGATTAACTGCAGGGAGAATGATTTCCCATGAATATGTCTGTAAAACTGCGCTCTGTTATATTGTTTTTAATAGTATCGGCAGGCCTTTTTCCGCTAGTGCTTCATGTTGAGTCACTGATGGCCGCGCCGGCCAGTAAATACTGGGCATACTGGGACAGCAGTAACCCTGAATCGAAAGCGGTCATCAACCATAAGCCCTGGCAGGCGATACTGGATGACTACCTGGTGGTTCTGCCCGATGGCAATCGGTTTCGCTACCAACAGGTCAAACAGAAAGACCAGGAAGCACTCAGGCAATATCTCCATGCCCTGTCTTCCCTGAACCCCCGGAACTTCTCAAAAGCCGAGCAGAAAGCTTACTGGCTCAATTTTTATAACGCCCTGACCGTTGACCTGGTTCTGCAGCACTACCCGGTGAAATCCATCACTAAAATTGGCCACTTTTATCGTTTTGGCCCCTGGGATGAGGCGATTACCAGGGTGGCCGGTAAAGAGCTGACATTAAATGATATTGAACACCGGATTCTCAGGCCATTATGGACAGATAACCGGATTCATTATGGGGTGAATTGTGCCAGCCTCAGTTGCCCTGATCTTGCGGAGCAGGTTTTTACCGCTGCCAATACCGATTTTCTGCTGGATAAACTGGCCAGACGCTTCATCCAACAGGAAAAGGGCGTGAACTGGGTAGACGGCACCCTTACCCTCTCCAGAATATATGAATGGTATGAAAGGGATTTTGTCAATCAGGAAGGGGTATTACTGCATCTGCGTCAGTACGCCGCGCCGGCAAAATCCACACGCTTGAAAAAATATACCGGCGTCATTCAATATCAGTATGACTGGAGGCTGAATGAGGTGAAGTAGTTCGGGATACTGCCGATCAGACGAGATAAAGGACATCCAAACAATCCAGGTCGCCAGCCAATACGGCACTGGGCTCAAACTCTTTGCTCAGCTAAAAAAGACGCAAGGATTCCCTGCCGAGTCTGACTCGGAATTAAACGAGACGCATGGTAAGGAGATCTTCCAGGCACAATGCGCCCTCAATAATGCCCAAAGCCACTGCCGGAACTTTGCCTGTGGTCCAATGGGGCCGGACGAAGTTGTGGGTGATTTGGTGAACGTCGAGAGTGCGCTGCAGTCCTGCCTTGCTCTTGGCGCAGGGCTCTTGGTGCAGGGCTCTTGGTGCAGGGCTCTTGGTGCAGGGCTCTTGGTG
>CAMRBW010000206.1 GCA_947040555.1 uncultured Oceanospirillales bacterium
GTAGGAATTGCGACAGGGCTGTTAACAACAGTATCGTCAAAGGCGGTTAAGCTGATGGGGGCTTGGAATGATGATGTACCGGAGGCCAAACCAAAGGCAATAGGTGCGGCCCGTTGTGAGAGTGGGGTGGCAGCTATGCTTTCTGACGGGTCGCTTCGAAAAGACTCTGCCTGTGAGCTATCACGAGCCAGAGCAGGGGTACTACCGAATCCAGATATCGGACCTGCTGTTCCGCCACCAGATGATGACAAATCTGGAAAAATCATTTCCGCACTACTTGTTCCCTCGTCAATAATCGCATCCTGTCCCGTGTTCGCGCTCTCCTGATTCTCGGTATTTGGGGTCGAAAATTGAAAGTTTGCGGGAGTAAACGGCTCACCAGCTGCAGGCAACGTGAAAACAGTGTTGGCAGGTATCGTGATGATCTGGCCATTAGCCGTAATCAGGGCGATTTGACTGCTATCCCTGGTCTGTAATGTTTCTTCCGGCTGCAGTGTGCTGTCTTCCGTTAGCACCCGAAAGGTATCATCTGGGGCTATGGATCGAACCTCTCCAACGATGTTTTTGATGGTTATCATTTTTCACTCCCATCCATGAAAGTATTACACCAGCAGGTTTCCATCATCCGTAAGCTGGTTGGTTAATTGAGTTGCGTCGGTGGTGCCGTAAAGGGATGAGAGATCCACATTAGTCAGCACAATATGCTGTACTGCAGAGCCACCCGCAGAGAGACTGGCACTAATAGTGGTGTCACCATCTGCAAAACTGAAGCTCAAAAACTCATCCAGCGTATTTGAAGTGCTGTCCGGCAGGAGGTCACGCAGGTCGAGAATATCGCCCTGAGACCCTGTGGTGAAATCAGTGATCGTATCGTAGGCTGGGCTGCGGGATGTGCCAATATCTGCTGCACTCCAGACAAACAAATCCATTCCTTCACCACCGGTCAGAATATTGTTACCCGCCCCTCCTATCAGCGTATCTTCGTCAGGTGAGCCTACCCGGTAATCATCAGCACCATTAACACTCACAGTAAAAATACTCTGACTTGTTTCACCTGCCTGATTGGCAGCAGTGTAGATAAAACGGTCGCCCCCAATCTCTCCGGAGTTAAGATTGCTCGTCGCTTCAATACCGTCGTCAAGGGTGTATATGTAGCTGCCATCGCTCTGAATAATCAATGTGCCGTAAATACCCTGCAATATAGTTTCCCCGTTGCCAACAGAGATTGCGGGTCCATCGGGCAACGCTATCGCAGTCACAAACTCAGCTCCAGCATCGTTTTCCAAAAGGTTGCCCGATGATGCCGCCCTCGGCAAAGAGGCATCGGTAATATTACTTTCTACATTTATATCAGGAAAATTTTCGGAAAGCAGTCCGGTTGTGGTATCAATGGTCATGATGCTCTGATTTTCTGTGGCAACCTTAAGCTCCCCGTCAATGGACATGAGAGCGCCCAAATTATCGCCACCATCAAATGCATTCGCCGCAGGTATAATCGTAAGCCCATTCGCTGAAGACTCAATCCGAACAATCTGGGACGAGTATTGGTAATGGCTGGAGTATTGGTTGCTGTAGGCATCGACAGACGCATACAGTGCATCCACATGCCAGATTAAATCTAAAATGAAGAAGTGGTCAAACCCTGTTGTCACTTCAAGCTCTGTTGCCAAGCCAGTGACAGAGTTCAGGGAATAGATACGGCCATTGCTGGCACCACCATAAATCGTTCCATCTGGTGCAATGGTAAGGCCGGTAAGAGCAGAAGTAGAAACGTTAGTGCTCACGCCATGCGCACCAATGACAGTCACTGTTTGCGTTGCTGGGTCAATGGTGTACAGGTTTACAGTGTTTGTACCATACAGAACTCCATCAGGCCCCATAGAGAGACCATTATCGACAGGGGACAAATAAAGAATGTCGCCGCTCAGCCTTTCCAGGAGATGAGTGGTGCCCGTTTTGGTATCCAGAATGGCGAGAGACTCTCTCCCTGAATCCTTTACGATCACATAGACAGAGTCTGCCGGCAGCGCAGACTCTGTCACAGTGATGCTGTCTGCCTTGGCCATGCCGTCCGGGATCAGCGTGACTCGCAGATTAGCCGTCGATGTTGTTGTGCCATCACTGACTGTATAGGCAAAGGTTTCTACTCCACCCGCTGAAGCGCTGCTAAAGACGGTGTAGGCGTATGTTCCATCGGGAGCGATACTTAACGAGCCAAGCTGCCTAGGCACCGTGGTGGTTCCTGATGATGCCACCTCGGTGTTGCCGATATGGGTAACGGTCAGTGCCTCGCCATCCGGATCGCCATCATTACCCAGCACTCCTTGTCCAGCAACACTGATAACTGCAATATTTTGATCCGACGTAACCGAAAGAAAATCATCTTTGGCAACGGGAATATTATTAGCAGGTTCCGTGAGAGTAATATCAAGAGTCGAAGAGGACGTGCCTCCCGATGAATCCTCAATAGTGTAAGTAAACGATTCGGAGACCGGGTTCGTATCGGCAAGCAACACATCGACTTCCTGCTGATTCAATGCACGATTATAGACCCTCACCTCATCAATCAT
>CAMRBW010000207.1 GCA_947040555.1 uncultured Oceanospirillales bacterium
AAAAAATAGGATCCCCACAAACGTGATTCTCTGAGTAACTAATCTACTTTTCTCCCGAGCCCATTTATTCCCGCCAGAAAAACCCATGACCAGCTCCGAAAAACTCTGATCGATAGCGCGAGTACACGTTACTTCCATTGCATCGCTCGCTGTGTTATGGCCTCAGCCAACTCTTTCTATCCGGTATTGTTCAGAATCCTTTGGACATAAAGGATATCTGGAAATTCTGTGCAGGAAGGGCGAAAAAAAACCGGAAGCTGAAACTTCCGGTTTTTTTTCGCCCTTTTTATGACAGAGCCGCTACTTACTTTTTGCTGAGGGTCAGCATCTGGCGGAGTTTGCCAAAAAAAGAAACATGGCGGCTCTCTTCTTCTTCCATCCAGTACTCGAGGTTATCAGCCGCCTTGTGCTGCTCCTCGTGACGCAGTTGGTTCAGCTCGGCTTTGATCTCGACAACGTCCTGTTGGGCAGCTTTCAGACGAATCTTGAGATCTTTGCGCTTACTTTTGAAATCTTTCAAATCGTGCATATGGTTATCCCCGGATTCACTTGGTCAGCATAATCAGCGTAGCGGGCAGAATAAAGAACACGCCCAGTACATAGATAAACACAATGCTACGGTTACGGCTGGCCTTTTGAGCAAACACGCGTGCCATGCGATAAGGTATGTTGCGTAACAACGGAATACCGTAGATCACCACCACGGAGCTTATGTTAAACAGCAAGTGTACAAAGGCGATCTGCAGACTCTGTGCCGCCATTGCACCACTGATAGAAAGTGCTGCCAGCAGCGCAGTAATACAGGTTCCGATGTTAGCACCCAGGGTGAACGGGTACACTTCCTTCAGTTTGAAAATGCCATTACCGGCCAGCGGAACGATCAGACTGGTGGAGGTTGAAGAGGACTGAACCGCCAGTGTGATCAAACAGCCGGAAGTCATGCTCTTCAACGGGTGACCACCGATAGCGCGGTGCAACACTTCTTTGGCACTGCCCACCATCAGCTTCTTCAATACCGCACCCAGAACGGCGATAGAGATGAACACGAAGGCCAGACCGGTTATTGCAAGCACAACGCCGCCCCAGATACCCGGCAGCATGCTGTACAGATCACTGAACATGGAGATAATAGGCTTGGTGATCGGCTTAATAAAGTCCAGTCCGGACATATCCATATTAGCGCCACCGCCGTAGAACAGCCCGGCCATGCTGGCGGATGCCTTCTGCAGGAAACCGGTGTTGATCTCCAGAGGCAGGAAGATCGCTACTGCCAGCAGGTTGAAGAAGTCGTGAATGGTCGCGGCAGAGAATGCACGACGGAACTCCTTACGCTTACGGATGTGACCCATGCTCACCATGGTATTGGTCACAGTTGTACCAATATTGGCACCCATAATCATAGGGATAGCAACGGCGACCGGCAGACCACCGGCAACCAGACCGACAATAACGGTGGTCACTGTGCTGGAAGATTGTACCAGCGCAGTTGCGAACGTACCGATAACCAGCCCCATCAGCGGGTCGCTGGCAAAGGAGAACAGCTGTTTCGCGCCTTCGGCACCACCGGATGCCCATTTAAAACCACTGCCGATCATGCCCACTGCAAGCAGCAGCAGATAGATCATACCAATAACAGTGGCCCATTGTCGGATACGTCCCAGAGTTGAAGCCGGAGACTGAACCGCTTGAGTCGCTTGCATTGTTTAATCCAGAAATAGAACCCACATGGGTGCCTGACTAGCTTTAGGGAATTCAGGATTTCAAACAATCTCGGCAAGTCGAATATTTATGCGTGAAATACTTACAGTCCATCCCTTGGGAGAATCCATTGAGACGGGTGCAGATGAAAGGCTACACCCGTTGTCACGGCATGAGGGGACAAGGCAACCAATCCATGAAAGGGCCAAAACTGGCCGGACAGAGCAGGGCATTCTTGCCAAAAAACTGAAAGATTACCGCAGTGGGGAGATCAAAACCCCCACCATGGCAATCATGGCCTACAACCTCTCTGACGAGGAAATTGATGTGCTGGCGGCCTATTTTAGTCAGTTCCCGACAATACTTCGGACAGTTTTCGTCCAGTAATTCCGGGAGCTATAGCACTATAAAGTATTTTACTATAATTCATGGCTCCGGACGTGTAATAAAAACAAGTCTTTAACGTATAGGCCCTGCCCTGCAGGGGTTTTACGATCAAAAAGCTTGTTATTAGAGGCAGCCTGGGAGCTCTGTGGCTGATGGGGGAACTCAAGAGTCCTGTATTGCCAGTCTCCTGCTGAAGTGCCATTTTTAATTCTGACATCAACACAATCATAATTGATACAGACTTTGGTCAAAGTGAAGAAATGGAGATCTTTAACGTTTGAAGGGTTTTTCCTGTCAGTGGTTGACAGTTCGTATTTTCCGGTACTGTACTCATATTGAAAGTAGGGAGAGGTCATTGTAAGTGACTGTACGCCTTTGCTGTACTGGTATTTGGCTTTGTCCGGTTGGCCCAGAGCATTATAAATATCAGCATCAATGTGTACGGTCGCTCTG
>CAMRBW010000208.1 GCA_947040555.1 uncultured Oceanospirillales bacterium
CTGCCGGGTCAAAAGCTCCGTCCGTCAGTACCAGTTGTTGATCCTGCCGCTGTTCTGGGTTACAGGAATAGAGACCGAACTGGTCGCCATTCCTGATTTTGAAATAGTCGCCATCATGATTTTCAGCGCACAGACTGGCATCAGCAAATGGAGACAGCACTTTCAGCGTACTCTTTTTGTCATCATTGACGTACTGATCAAATGATCCTGCCACCGGTCAGTCATTGTCGATGGCCAGGTTACCAGGCCTTTGTCGGCAGAGACATCGTCAGACCCCTCCAAATTTTTCCCTGCCTCCTTCAGATGTTCCGTTGTCGCGGTGACTCTACACAGCTGCACTACCTACAAAAGATAGTAGATATGCATACTTGCACAATTGCGCATATATGAATACATTGCCGAATCTTTTCAATTCTTGAGATTACGGTTGTGGATGCTCAATTATCTATTGCGTTAAATGAATTCCTTTATGTGGCGAAAGGTCTGGTTTTTATCATCGCCATTGTGTCGGTGATGACAGGGCTGATGCGCGAATATATCCCTCAAGATAAACTCCAGGAGCAGCTGACCAAGCACGAGAAATGGGGATCATTGCTGGGCGCAATCTTTGGTATGCTCACGCCGTTCTGCAGTGCTGCGGTTGTACCGGTCACTATGGCTATGGCCTCAATGGGTGCTTCGCTGGGTACAGTGATGAGTTTCATCATCTCCGCCCCGCTGTGTAACTTTATTGTGTTGGCAATGATCTACGCAGCCTTCGGTTTGAAGGTCACGGTCATTTACTTTCTGATCACATTTACTGCTGCCGTTCTGGGTGGTTTTTTGATATCCAGGTCGCCCTGGAGAAATGAGATCAAGCGTGGAGATGAACTCGAAGATGTTAAACCGAACGGCTGTAGTGGCAATAAAGCCAATACCTGCGGTGGTGCTCCATCTTCAACATCCAGGCTGCGTAATGCGATGGCGGGTGCCTGGTCTCTGTTCAAGAGAATCATCCCTTATGTGTTGTTGGGCGCTGCGATCAGCGGCTTCTCCGCAGCTTATCTGCCTGCTGACCTGGTTGAGAAATATGTCGGTGGTGATAGCTTCCAATCCATCGTTATCGCATCACTGATTGGTATTCCTCTCTATCTGCGTATCGAAATGGCCATTCCTTTGCTCAACGTATTGATTGTTAAAGGAATGGGATTAGGCCCTGCACTGGCACTTATTATTGGCGGTACTGGTGCAAGTTTGCCAGAAATCGCGCTAGTATCCGCAGTGCTAAAAAAGAAAGCAGTTATAGCATTTGTGGGGATAGTCTTGATAACAGCCATTATTGGCGGCGCTGTCTTCCAATACCTTGTGTAGGTTCTTGGCGCCACTCGTGTGAGTGGCGCTTTCTGTTGAAGGTGCAGCAACCATGATGGATGAAAGGTATATCGATTCGTTGAAGGCATTGTCCGAACCCAACAGGTTGCGGCTGTTCTGGTTGCTGCTCCATGTCGACGAATGTATGGCCGTGGCTGAGGCCATGGATGTCATTGGTGATACTCAATACAACGTATCCCGTAACCTGAAAATGCTCTATCGCGCAGGGCTGTTGAGCCACCAAAAAAAAGGTAAGTGGGTTTACTATCAGTTGAAGGAGCAAACCGCTCCACACTGCAAAGCGCTGGTTGACTCAGTCAGGTTCCTGCCAAAAGACGACTTCCTGGAAGTAGCCAGGCGCTGCATATTACGCTTGTCGTTAAGAGAAAATAATGAGTGTGTTTTGGGTGCCGACAGTGCGATCTGGCATGAGAAAATAAGCCAGTCCCCATTGTAAAATTCAGGGCTTACGCATTATCGTCATTCCCGCGAGAGCGGGAATCCACATTTTCTTCTTTTTTCCGTCTAAAAAAGGCCGTCAGGGTCTCTCAATGCAACGGTCAGCTCACGCCTACATCAATGGCCGTAGAGTATTTCGTCCGCCTTATCGATACCGAACTTTGGAATTTTCGGATATTGGAATCAGCCCTCAGGACACGCTCTAAAAACGTTTCGTAAGCCTGAATATCTTTGACGCAGACGATCAGCAGGAAATCATAACTACCCGTAGTCTGATAACACTCTATCACCTCTGGTGCCTTATTTATGGAAGTCTGAAACCTGGCATAAATATCTTTCCGATCTCGTTCCATTTCTACAGAGACCAGCATGGTCATCCTGCTTCCTGACAGCTCAGGATTCACCAGCGAGACATCACCGACAATTACCTGCGACTCACGCAAATGCCTGACTCTCTTCAGGCAAGCCGGTGGGGAAAGCCCGACCTCCTCGGCCAATTCGACATTGGATATACGATTATTGTCCTGCAGTAGTTTGAGGATTTTTCTATCGATCCGATCAAAAAAGAATAGGACACCCATAAACTTGATTCTCTGAGCAACTAATCTACTTTTCTCCTGAGCCCATTTATTCCCGTCAGGAAAAGAATAGGACACCCATAAACTTGATTCTCTGAGCAACTAATCTACTTTT